>DASZGG010000311.1:0-4562 GCA_035939025.1 Chthoniobacterales bacterium
TACTTTACGTGAACGAAGTCCTCGGAGGCCTTTCTCGAATTACCTTCCAAATGGGTGTCTCTGCTCTCCCGCACGAAAAGATGTTACGGTCGATCGAACTCCTGGGAACCGGCGTTGCTCCGATCGTCCGGAAACAGCTCAAAACTGTCTTGCCGCATGGCGTATTCTAGGCCGATGACAAGCCTTTCGGAACCCATGACAAACCCTCTGCTAGCGAATTGGCGGGGCTAAAGGTATGGTCTGAGGAAACAAAGGATAGCCGATTGTATCGGAAGTCGGTGACAGGGCAGCGTTCTAACCAACGAACTACGTCCCCACTCGCCAAATCAACGAGGTGCGAAATAACCAGTGTTTATGCGGCTTTGCACAAATTGCATATCTTGCACTGTTTGCGCAGAATGACCTGAATCGCTCGGATTAATGTCCGAACCGCCCATAAACCGTCAGTAAGAAACCAAGGAAACCTCGCAACCAAATTGCGTCGTAACAGCTTCCCAGAAAACGCGAAAGGCCTGTCCCCTCAACAGAAGCCTGGAATAGACTCACCGTTGCGTGGGCGTAGAGGACCGGTTTGTGCATCCGCTTTCGTGAAACGCCGTAGAAGTCCGGCTACCGGAATGCGGGCGATTTCTGAGGGGATAATGGGCAAACCCGAAGTTAACCAACGCCGACTTCCCGTGGTTGGCACGCAGTTTTACAACTCCTGATCAGGTTTTCCATCTCATTCATTGTGGTTGTGAATTATTGTCTGGATCGCCTGGAGCAGAGTCTGCAGTTCGAAGTCGCCATCGTGCCGCTGGCTATTGATAAAAAATGTCGGAGTTCCGTTCACCCCGCTGCGCACGCCGCCGGAAAAGTCTCTCTGTACACGCTCGGCAAAGGCGCCCGACCCTAGTGCGTCCCTCAGTGCTGGCCTATCAAGCGTGAGGCGATGCGCCAGATCCCCGAGCATTTGCTCGCTCAGAGAACTCTGGTTCTCGAAGATCAGATCATGCATCTCCCAGAACTTGCCTTGTGTTGCGGCAAACTCAGCGGTTTCGGCGGCGGCCTCAGCATGGGGATGTATTTCTCGCAGCGGGAAGTTTCGAAACGCGAACCGCAACCGTTTCCTGAACCTCTTCTGAAGCGCTTTGACGATCGGGTATGCATGTCCACAGTGAGGACATTCGTAGTCACCATATTCCACCAGCGTAACCGGAGCGTCGGCGGGACCTTGGGTGTGATCGTCAGTTCCGACCGGCACTTTCAGCTTTGCCATAACCGCCTCATTTCGGAAGATTCTCGAGAGCTTCGAGAATCCCGTCCGCTCCAGGGTTAACTGTTATTGGGGAGCAATAGCTCCAGCGGATGGTTCCGTTCTTATCGATTACAAAAAGAGCGCGCTCGGCGATTCCTTCTCCGTCGCGGAAAGCTCCGTAACGCTTCGCCACCGCGCCTTTGGGTTCGAAGTCTGCGAGCAGCGGAAAGTGTAGCTTGCGATCGCGTGAAAATGCGGCGTGGCACCAAACGCCGTCCACCGAGATTCCCAGCAGCTCGGCGTTGAATCGCTGAAATTCGGACAGGACCTCGTTGTAGAACGCCATCTGGTCGCCACACACCGGGCTCCAATCGGCTGGATAAAAAGCCAGGATGACAGGTCTGCCGCGCAGTCCTTTGAGCGCCAACGTCTTGTCCGGCGTGGCATGCAAAGTGAAATCAGGCGCCGGGGTACCAGCCGGCAAAATATTCGACATGGAGCCTCCGCTCTTTCTCGCGGTTATGTTTCGGAACTTATTATCGCTTACACGGACGAGCTTACCAATTCAGTCTTGATATCGACCCTCGAAGTCAACGTCTTGTGCACCGGACAGAGGTTTGCGATCTCCAATAATCTTTGCCGTTGTTCTGCGGACAGCTCGCCAATCAGTGTAATCCGCCTGTCGATTCGATCGAGCATCGCTGCCGGTTGTTCACAGCTGAGGCAGTCGTTGGCGTAGTTTTTCGAATGTGTAACGGCGACGCGAATCTCCTTAAGCGACCACCTTTTGCGATCGGCGTACATGCGAAGAGTCATGTTCGTACATGATCCCAACGCAGCCAGCAGCAGTTCATATGGGTCCGGCCCCTCATCGCGGCCCCCTGATGCCTCTGGTTCATCCGCGAGCAACCGGTGCGGACCGACCGAAATGGCTTGGCGCAGGCCAGAATGACCACCGACTACCGTTACCGCTCTCGACATGTCTTCACCTCCCGACTGATGCATGGCCAGCAAATTTTCTGTTTTTGCCACCCGCCTGCGAGAGATCGATTGATCTCCACCAACTCCTGAGGCTCGAGAAAAACCCAGCATGGTCCTTGTTTATCGGTAGCCTCGTACAACTTCACAACAAGGTGCATGCCTCGCTAAAGTCGAGCCGAGGGCCCCGCGGCATGAGCGTCGCAGGGTCGCCGTAGCCGACGTTGCAGAGAAAATTCGATTTCACATGTCCCTCAGGGAAGAACTCCTGCTCGCAGGACTCACATTTGCCCGCCGCAAAGAACTCCTCATCGAGTTTTGCGTTATCAAAGCCTGACACCGGCCCGCAGTCCAGTCCCAGAGCCCGCGCCGCAAGTATCATGTAGGCTCCTTGCAAGGTAGAGTTCCGCAGCGCGGTTTCCTGGATCATCTGCGGGTTCTTCACAAACATATCGCGCATGGCGGGGTAGTGGGGAAACAGCCTGGGCAACTTGTCGTAGAACTTCAGATCATAGGCGATGATGACCGTGACCGGAGCAGCTATCGTCTTCTCTACGTTTCCAGGCGGGAGCGATGGACGGAGACGCTCCTTTGCGGCCGTGGAACGAATGAATACTAACCTCGCTGGACTGTTATTTGCATTCGCGGGTCCCCATTTCAGTGTGTCTTAGAGCTGCCGCAGCAGTTCCTCGGGCACTGGCGTGGGAAGCCATGCGTTGTAAGTACGGGCTTTCCGAAACACCAGATCAAGTGCGTCATCACTCACTGTCATTTTCTCGATCCTCTCCATCGTTGTCACGGTTTCCTCTTATTCATTGAGCAGCACCACGGTTTGATGCGTTTCGCCTCGGCAGATGCCTCCGCCTTGTCGAAGAGCTCCTTGCAATTCCCAACCTTATTAATATTAATGACAGACGCCAAGCCCTTCTGGTCTGCCCTCTGCCACTCATTAACCCTCACGGACATAGAGGGTTATGAATATCGAAGATCATCGATTTGCAAGAATATCGGCCCGATGTATCGGATTAACAATGATGGGTAACTTATTGAAAATGAGTGATCCTGGCGGCTAGGGACGGAGTTGAAGCCCCGACGCCAGCCTTTTCAGCTGCGCTCTTCAGGCCTAACCACGCTTCCAATCAATAACTTAACTGCTTGTGAGACATAAACGGCGTGACTTTCCATCCCTTAGATCTGGAATCACATCCATTCATCACCTCAAAGTCAAAAGCGATACGTTATCCACGGCGATATGTAGCTCATGCTCGTTGTCGCGTGGATGGACTGTTCTTCAAATGAAGCATTGAAAACGTAGATGTAATTAACGTGAGTTGAGAGATGACGAGTCATCTGCCAATCCAGTTGCGCGTTGGGACGGCTGCCTTCGTATCGCGACTTCACGCCATTGCTGGGCACGATGAGGTTGCCTGGGATTCCATACAGTCCGTCGTTCGAACTTTCACGCCAAAAGAATCCCCAGCCCGCCGACAGCGTCAGACGCTCAGAAAAGAAGAGACCAAGTGAAGGTTCCAGGCGGATGGCGTTGTCTGGCCCTAAAACGTTCGCGCGTCCAGAATATGTGCCGCTCTGGAACAACGAATTGAATGTCTGGAGATCGGGGTTTGCTGGATTCTTATCCCCGCTCGCGAAATCGGTTGCCAGTCCGACGCGCGGACGCCAGCCGACGGATGAGAAGGAGTACCTGTTATCGGCCGCTACACGCCACGCGTTGATTGTGCCGACGCCAAAACTACCGAACTGATACATCGCTTCGGCGTCGTAAGCCCACGGTCCACGTTCGCCCCAAATACGCGCACCCAGAGTGTGCCGCTTCTCATGTCCTGACCCCTGGTTAAATACCGCGGGTTTTAGATCCAACCCCAGGTAGTAGAAATCGAGGGTTTTTCGTTGCGTTTGACCTAAGGGATGAATTGCATAAAGGCCCCAGAAAGCGAAGTCGTGCTGGGGCGGATCGTCGAAGATTCCGGGCCTGTTTTGAACCGGCCGGGTTGCGAATCCGTCAACCTGCCACCCTGGAGATTTCCAAGACAGTCGAAAGCCGTCGAAACTGAGTGGCACATTAGGGCCTTCCCGCAAGTCGATCATTCGACCGGAGCCGAAGGCCATCTCATGGCGCCCAATGCGCACGGTCAGTGAGGAATTCTCGCGTGGCTTTAGTACTACAAAGTCGACAAAACCCTGATGCACATCGAGTTTGTCTTCGTCTAAAGGGCGCGGACCTCCGGTTCGCCCGTCTTCGAGTGAGCTGTTGAGTTCTCCGAAAACTCGAAATCGCTGTCCCGCGTGGAAGTCGACGTGAAACAAATAGCGCTGCAGAAGATACCCG
>DASZGG010000312.1:0-3367 GCA_035939025.1 Chthoniobacterales bacterium
TAATCTTGGGAGGCTGGCCAACCCTGCGCTGCAGGTTTGATGTGTCCCGATCGTTTCGCCATCAGACTAACAGAACAAATTAGTTCCATCGGTCTCTTTGCGGTCACGGAATCCCAATGCACCGAGGGCGAGCACGACGACGAGCACGAGGACGATTCCAAATTTCGGAATTTGGGTTTAGTGAGCTACTCCGAGATACTGGCCATCGTCGGAGACATCGTTCGAGTCAAGGTTCCAGAAGAGGAGGTTGGTATTTCCGTAACTGACTGTGGACCTTTGTGCAAAAGGGCCTCCAGCGTGGCGAAATCGCAGGAGCAGAAAACGAGCCCCACAATGCTCTGCGGAACCTTTGCCCGAGTGGCGAGGCGCTCCGCCGGCGCCGGTAGGGATGCGCTCCCGCGCGTCCGGCGCTACACGTTTCGACGCTTCTTTTTGCTGCCTCTGCGAACGCGCTCTTGTGCTATCGGAGCTGAGGCTCTTTCCCTGTCCTGTTTTTCCATCTTTCTTTGGACGTGCGGCGCGGCTAGGGAAACGTATCGGCGTATCGGTGTGTCGGCGTGTCGGCGTTTGCAAAGCATCATCAACTCCGTCGAGACCTCTTGATCATTATAGCGGTGTCGAAAAGCAGCCTTACTGCCCCGGACGCCGATACGCCAATACGCCGGCCCGCCGACACGCTTCCCCAGCGGCGGCCCATTTTGAACGCAACGACGTCACCATTATATGCGAGACGGTACACCAGGACTTCTTCGCCGAGATGCTTTCTATACGCCCGCGTAGCGGCTCAAGGACGGGACGATTGTTCGAACGTCCAACATTTCGTTCCTGCTGAAATTCGTCGCCGAGCATTTATAACTCAGCTATTACTAAGAACTTACGAATTTAGAACGCAGTTGGCACAGGAACTGATCTAAGGCTAGAGGATCACATCAACGAGCCGAAAAAGCCACTGGCTTGCCAATAGCAGATTCTACTTTTGCAAAATGAGCGCTGACCAAAAATGATTAATGCGGAACCACCGCAACCTATTGCGGATTATTTCCAAGCCGCTAATGCCCATAAGACGGATGTCGTGGTTCTTGCTTTCTCGGAGGACGCGCTCGCCACTGACGAGGATCGAGAGCACCGCAGCGTCGCGGTGCGAGATGCGATGTCTTGGTGCGCTGCTTTCTAGGCGCTTTGCTGGGCTTTCGCGTTCGGCAAACAATATGGCGGACCACTCGTTTCAGCTGAAAGGGAACTCCGTTGGGGACGGACTGCGTGGGAAGCAAATATTCCGGAGTCATGTAAAAATGTTCACAGCGCTCGAAAGCCAAAGGGTTCCCGATCAAGTAGATTTTTTTGCTGGCCTGCCTTACAATCGCCCAATCCCAGAATCGGTGCGAGACGAGGTAGCAATTAGGGCGATCATCAACGAACCTAAGGGACGATTGAGTCCCGGCGAAGATGCACTTCGGCTTGTGATCGATACGACCCCTGCACTGATCCATACTGGACGGCCCGACGGTTATCTCGATTACTTCAACCGCAGCTGGCGCGAATACACAGGTAAATCATTGGGGGAGCTTTGCGGGTGGCGTTGGACTGACTCCGTTCATCCGGAAGATGTGGCCGGAATCATAGAGAAATGGCAGGCCTCGCTCGAAAGCGGTGAACCTTTGGAAGCCGAAGCGCGTGTTCGGCGCGGCGATGGATCATATCGTGCCTTCCTGCATCGGAAGGCGCCGCTTCGCGACGAACACGGGACGATCGTCAAATGGTTTGGATCGAGTATCGACATCGAGGACCGCAAGCGTGCCGAAAACTCGCCGCCACTCGAAGCACAGTTGCAAGCCACTCTCAATGTGATTCCGGCGTATACCTGGTACGCTGTTCCCTCTGGTGCCCTCATCTTCGTGAATGAACGAGCTGCGGATTACCTCGGTATTCCGAAAGACCATCCTCTCCGTTTGGGAATCGATACTGGCGCAGCGTGGGATTCCCATATCCCTTTTCTGCATCCGGACGACCGCGAACAATCACGGAGAGTCTGGTCAACTTGTCTACGCACGGGCTCTGCCGGTGAGAACACTTTTCGAGTTCGTGACGCTCAAGGAGGGTACCGTTGGTTCCTAAGCCGCGTCGAACCGCTCCGGACGACTGATGGAACTCTACGCTACTGGATCGGGGTTAATCTCGATATTGAAGAACGCAAACAAGCGGAGTTGTACCTTGCGGAGGGAGAGCGGCTCGCGCACATGGGAAGCTGGTCGCTTACACCGTCTGGAACATGCGATTACTGGTCGTTGGAACTGTACGAAATTGCCGGGTTTGATCCGGCGAAGGGAATTCCGACGATCTCGGAGTTTCTCACTCACGTGCATCCTGACGATCGCGAAAGGATCACGAAAACCATCGATCAAATGATGGCTAAGGGTCTAGGCGCTGACGTTAAGTATCGGCTCGTGCACCCGGAACGCGGAATTCGGTTCGTGCATGGCGTGGGCGAGCCGGTGTACGAAGAGGGGTTAGTCACACGCTTCGTCGGTACGACCTTGGACATTACCGAGCATGAGCGGCTGACTCAGGAATTGCAGCGCCAGCAAGCCTACCTTGCGCAAGCGCAGGCGCTCAGCCGTACGGGGAGCTTCGGCTGGAACGTTTCGACCGGAGACTTGTGCTGGTCCGATGAGACCTTTCGGATTCTTGAGTATAAGCGAACGGTGAAGCCAACGCTGGAGCTCCTCTTCAAACGGGTTCACCCAGAAGATGCCGCCACTATCCTACAGACGATTGAACGCGCGTCGAAGGACGCGAAGAAGCTGGACTACGAGCATAGACTTCTAATGCCCGATGGCTCGATCAAGCATGTCCACGTGCTGGCACAGCCATTTAAAGATCAATTCGGCAATGTTGAATTTGTGGGGACTTTGATGGACGTCACCGACGGTAAAAAAGCGTTTCAGGAGATCAAAGCCCTGAAGGATGAGCTCTACAAAGAGAACATCGTGCTGCGGGAAGAGGTGGATAAGACCTCGATGTTTGAAGAGGTCGTTGGGACGTCCCCGGTCTTGCAAGCGGTGCTTGCCCGCGCGGCCAAGGTAGCTCCCACAGATTCCACGGTGCTCATTACCGGTGAAACCGGAACAGGCAAGGAACTGATTGCTCGGGCGATTCATAAGAGGTCACAGCGTTCGGCACGTGCTTTTGTCAGTCTGAATTGTGCGGCGATTCCACAATCACTGATCACCTCTGAATTGTTCGGTCACGAGAAGGGAGCCTTTACCGGGGCGACCCAGCGGCGGCTCGGCCGTTTCGAACTGGCAGAAGGAGGCACCCTCTTCCTCGATGAGATTGGCGAACTGCCAGTGGAAACCCAAATTGCTCT
>DASZGG010000313.1:0-5555 GCA_035939025.1 Chthoniobacterales bacterium
CTCCTTTTACGGGTTTGAACCGGATTTCTTCCAGCAAAATGTTTCCCGAATTGTGGATGACGTAGTGAGTCAGATTCAATCTTCGTTAGAGATTTGGCCGACGCTGATAGAAATTTGCTATTTCCACAAAGATAAACGGGAGTTTCCACAGTGCCGGATCGATAATAAAAAGGCAAAGGCAAGAATTGGGAATGCGTCTAGGAGCAGTTGATGGCTGAGGCGCCTATCACTGTTTTCGTCGACGGCGCAGGTAGGGACGCGCTCCCGCTTGATCCGCGTCAGCGCGTCCGATGGTCGTGTCCGCTGTACCGCCTCCGACGGTAGATGCACTCCGGCGCGTCCGGCGTCGCAGGTCTGGAACGCGTCTGTGGACGTGCTGCGCCGGACGCGCCGGAACGTGCATACGATCAGAGGCGCTGCACCGGGTGTTAAATCGGACACCTGTCGCGGATCGCTCGGGAGCGCGTCCCTACCATCGCCGCAAAGCGGGACGCAGCGAGGGAAGGCAAAAGCCGGAGTTTTCGCTTACGACTCGCAAAATGCGAGTCGTTTTCCGCTGGAAACTCGCGAGGTGCGAGTCCCGCTGGTTTCGGCGATGATGTTCCAGGCCGTATAAGTGGCTGATTATCAGGGTGATTAGCGATTTCCGATTTTCTGGCACGCCGCTCGCTTAACTGAATTGTCCTTCGATTCAAACATCAGAATGGACAGGGCCGATATTGTCAGCGGTTTTTGGGGTAGGGTTCTGCACCCTGGAAACTTTAAAGGTGGACTCTCCGATGTCCTCGGAGGGGAGGGCGTCTTTTCCGCGAATTTCGCAAAACCGGCCCCATGAAGAAGCGGATCCTTCTGTGGCTTTGCTCGATCCTGGTCCTCTTTCTCGGGGTCGGTTTTTACGCCGTCTGGTTATTCAATCAACTCGGTGGTTCGATCGAGGTGATTCTGCGTGAAAACTATCAGAGCGTACTCGCCGGGCAACAGATGAAGGAAAGCTCTGAGCGAATGGACTCCGGTCTTGCGTTCGCCCTGGCCGGCGAAGAGCAAAGAGGACGCGACCTGTTCAATAGCAACGTTCCAATCTTCCAAGAAAGCCTTAAGAAGGAACTGAACAACATTACGCTCCCCGGGGAAGGGGAACTGGCCGAGGGAATCAAGCGTTCCGAAGAGCGCTACCAACAGCTGGCGAAAACCTTCTGGGGCATTTCCGACCTGGAGGCTCGGCGTAACATGTATTTCTCGCAGCTCTTGCCGCTGTTTACCGAGATCAAAAACAACGCTCAAGAGGTCATTCGCATTAACCAGGAAAACATGGTGGAAGCGGACCATCATGCTCGGTCTTTGAGCGCTGATTCCACCCGCACGATGGTGCTCCTGTTGGGGTTCGGCGTCGTGTTAGCAACCTCGCTCGCCTTCGGATTGCAGCGAGCTATTCTCAAGCCGATCCAAACTTTGACCACCGTCTCCAAAGAATTGGGTGAAGGGAAGCTTGACCAGGTGGTTCCTGTGCAGTCCAAGGATGAACTCGGACAGCTCGCTGACGCGTTTAATAAACTCGCAGCAAAATTGCGGGCTTACCGTCAGATCACGACGGATCAGATTTTGCAGGCTCGCCAGATGACCGAGATCACTTTTTCGGCATTCCCCGATCCGATCTTGGCTCTATCGCTGGATGGAAAGATCAATTTCGCCAATCCGGCGGCCGGGAAGCTTCTGCAAAAGCTCACCGTTGAGCAGGGGCTCCCGTTCGCGATCCAGGAAGAGGTCGACAACGTGCTGAAAGGGGCTCCGGACAATGTGCCCACGAGCTTTGAAAACGCGATTCCGGTCCGGCTGGATGATCATGAGGCTTTCTTACTGCCCAAGGTCATCGGGATGCGCGATGAGTCCGGGAACCTGTTTGGAGCCGCGGTAGTTCTGCAAGACGTAACGCGGTTCCGTCTGATGGACGAAGTGAAGACGAACCTGGTTTCGACAGTCAGCCACGAGCTTAAGACCCCGCTGACGAGCATTCGCATGGGGCTTCACCTGTTGCTCGAGGAGAAAATCGGACCGCTGAACACCAAGCAGCTCGAGTTGCTGCTTGCGGCACGGGAAGACTCTGAACGTCTCCTTCGGATGATCAACGATCTGCTCGATCTCGCTCGTTTGGAGTCTGGTCACACACGACAGCGGCTTGAGGTTGTCTCGCCACAAACGCTGATCGACGATGCGTTGCCGAATCTGAGATCGCTGCTGGAAGCCCAAGACTCTCGTTTGGTGACGGATGTTGCGCCGGACCTTCCAGAGGTAACGGTCGACTCGCGCCAAATAAGTCACGTTTTTTCCAATTTTGTTTCGAATGCCGCAAGGTTCTCGAAACCCGGCGAAGAGATAGTCTTGTCGGTAAAACAGATTGGGAAGACCGTTCGTTTCTCAGTGGTGGATCACGGGCCAGGCATCGCCAAGGAGTTTCAATCCCGCGTTTTTGAAAGGTTCTTCCGAATACCCGGAACTGAAGAATCGAATGGCGTCGGACTTGGCCTCGCTATTGCCAAGGAAATCGTGGTTGCCCATGGCGGAAACATCGGGCTTCGGAGCGTGCCGGGCGAGGGTAGCGAGTTCTACTTCGATCTTCCTGTGATCAGCAAGAACGGAAACGGAGTGAAGGCATGAGTTCGAGAATTCTGATTGTGGATGATGAGACGAACGTACGTCTGAATTATCGGATCACACTCGAGACGGAGGGTTACGAAGTCTTCGAAGCCAGCACCTCTGCGTCGGCGTTGCAGGAACTCATCGAACGTCCGTTTGCCTTGGCGATCCTTGATCTGCGAATGCCGGGCATGGACGGGCTGGAGTTGCTGGCAAAGATGCGAGAAGTCGGAATCACGGTTCCGGCGACGATTGTGACAGCGTACAGCGATGTGCCGAACGCAGTGAAAGCGATGAAGCTGGGGGCTATCGACTTTTTGCAAAAACCTCTCCGGCCCGAAGATCTTCGCCGGATCGTCGCCGAGATCTTAAAGCGTCACGAACTGCGAAATGATCACCCGGCAGAGACTTTCAATTCGCACATTGTTGCAGCGAAACGTTGTTTAAATTTGCGATCATTCGCGCTGGCGAGGATTCATTTGGCCAAGGCTCTGGAGTTAAACACCAAATCGGTCGAAGCTTTTAATCTGGCTGGCGTACTCGCGGAAATGCTCGATGACTATGATAAGGCGAAGAAGTACTACGGCCAAGCGATCAAAATAGATAAGAACTATGAGCCGGCACAACAAAATATGCGCCGGCTTTTTGAGCTTCAACACTTCGGCTCCAGCTCGGAGCCTTTCAATTTGGGAGGAACCTGAGGGTCGTGAGGGCGACGCCGAACTTGGATTGTGCGATTTCCGTAAAGTGGGGTAGGGACGCGCTCCCGCGTGTCCGGCATTGCACGTCTCGAAGCCGTTGCAGCCCCTTATGCCTATCCCCGCCTTTTGTGCGGTTGTTCACGTTCTATGGACGCGCGGGAGTGCATCCCTACCAGGTCAGATGCCCTCAGAGCCTGGGGAGCCAGCACCAGGGAACAGACCAAATAGAATATGGAGCGTTGCAAGCGCGACAGACGATCATCTAACCACTTAATAAATCATATGACTGACATTATTTATATATTAGTAAGCATCCTCGCTTGCGGAATTCTGATCTTATTTACCTGGTCCTGCAGCAAAATCTAAGTACCACCTGAGTTATGGAAAACATCATTGTCGGCATCGTATCCGTTGGTCTCATTATCTATCTCCTCATTACTATTCTGCGACCGGAGAAGTTTTAATTCGCATGTTCGCAACTATAAAAAAACAACTATGAACATCTCAGGTTGGCTGCAGTTAGCGCTGTATATTGTGGTGCTTGTTCTAATCACCAAGCCCCTTGGTATTTACCTGTTCAAGGTGCTTGATGCCAACGGGAAGACATTCCTGGATCCGGTGATCAAGCCGGTTGAACGGCTAACTTATCGCATCTTAGGTGTGAATCCCGAAAAAGAGCAGGGTTGGATCCTTTACACCATTGCGATGCTGATCTTCGAGGTGGTTACGGTGCTTTTTACCTACTTAATTCTCCGATTCCAGAACTTCCTGCCGCTGAATCCGCAGGGCCAAGCTGGGGTGACGGACCACCTCGCTTTTAATACGGCTTGGAGTTTCGCTACCAACACGAACTGGCAAAGCTACGGTGGCGAATCGACGATGAGTTATCTGTCGCAAATGCTGGCACTGGCGTCGCATAACTTTTTCTCAGCAGCGATCGGCATTGCGATTGCCGCTGCAGTGGTTCGGGGGATCGTCCGGCACTCCTCCAAAACAATCGGCAATTTCTGGGTGGATCTGGTGCGAATTAACTATTATCTGCTTCTTCCTATCAGCATCGTTTACGCGATTTTTCTGGTTGCTCAGGGTGTTCCACAGAACTTTAAGCCGTACGATACGGCGAAGGTGCTGGAGGTCCAAACCGTCCAGGTACCGAAGAAAGACGACGCCGGAAACCCGGTGAAAGATAGTAAAGGGAACCCGGTCATGGTCGACCAGAAGGTAGATTCCCAAAGCATTGTGGAGGGACCAATCGCCTCGCAGATGGCGATAAAGATGCTCGGAACCAACGGCGGCGGATATACCAACGCGAACGCCGCTCATCCCTTTGAGAATCCTACTCCGCTCTCGAACTTTATCCAGATGCTCTCGATTTTTGCGATCCCGAGCGCGTTAACCTACTACCTTGGGAGGATGGTTAAAAATCAGAGACACGGATGGACCGTCTGGACCGCGATGGCAATCCTCTTCGTGGCCGGAACCCTGGTATGTTGGGGAGCCGAGGCTGCAGGAAATCCGATCGTGCATCAGTTGGGAGTCGATCGCGCCGGCGGCAACATGGAAGGGAAAGAAGTTCGATTCGGCATCTTTAATTCGGCGTTATTTGCGACGATCACGACGGACGCTTCGTGCGGCGCGGTCAATTCGATGCACGACTCCTTTACTCCGCTAGGCGGATTCGTGCCGCTATTCAACATCCAAATGGGAGAAATTATCTTTGGCGGGGTCGGTTCCGGTCTCTACGGAATGATTATATTTATCGTGCTGGCAGTCTTTATTGCCGGGCTGATGGTCGGCCGGACGCCGGAGTATCTTGGCAAAAAGATTGAGTCATATGATGTCAAGGTGGCTTCGATCGCAATCCTGCTGATGGCGTTTTCGATTTTGGGTTTTGCTGGTTGGGCTGCCCTGACCCCATGGGGCCAGGCGGGTGAAAATAACAGCGGCCCCCATGGCCTCAGCGAGATCTTTTATGCCTACAGTTCTTGCACCGGTAACAACGGCAGCGCATTCGCCGGTCTGACAGCGAACCCGACAAATAACGACCCTCATTACGATATTACCCTGGCTTTTGCAACGATCGTTGGCCGGTTTGGAATGATCGTGCCCGTCATGGCGTTGGCCGGCTCTCTAGGGCGAAAAAAGCTGGTGGCGACCGGTGCCGGTACATTTCCTGTGACCGGTGCGTTGTTTGTGACTCTGCTCATTGGAACGATCCTGCTC
>DASZGG010000314.1:0-7859 GCA_035939025.1 Chthoniobacterales bacterium
GGAGTATGGCGGGCCATAGTAAATGGTCGAAGGTCAAGCGTTTTAAAGGCGCATTGGATGCAAAGCGCGGCAAAATATTCAGCAGGTTCTCAAAGGAGATTATGGTTGCGGCCCGGATGGGAGGCGGCGACCTTAATTTAAATCCTCGTCTCAGAACGGCTGTCCTCGCCGCGCGTGCCCAAAACATGCCGAATGATACGATTGAGCGGGCCATCAAAAAAGGCACGGGTGAGATAGAGGGTGGGATCGTCGAAGAGTTGATGTATGAAGGATATGGGCCTGGGGGCGTTGCGATTATTGTCGAGGCTGCGACCGACAACAGGAATCGGACCGCCGCGGATATTCGGAGCATTTTTGCCAAGAACCACGGGAACTTGGCTGCATCCGGGGCTGTCTCGTACATGTTCAGGCGAAAGGGCCAAATCGCTCTCGGGAAAAAAGGGATTGATGAAGACAAACTAATGGAGATCGCTTTGGAAGCCGGAGCGGAAGATCTAACCACCGATGAGGATTTGTATGTCGTCACAACGCCTCACGACCAGTTGTACCAGGTCGGAGAGGCGATCAAAAATGCTGGAATGCATGTCGAATCGCAAAAGTTAACCTTTTTACCGAACACCATGGTCGCAGTAGCTAAGGAAGAGTTAGCATCGCAAGTTCTCAGATTATGCGATGTCCTCGAGGATAACGACGACGTACAGAATGTTTACAGCAATTTCGACATCTCCGATGAGTTAATAACGAAGCTTTCGAGCTAACCGTTCGGAGGGGAAATATTCTTTAAAATGGAAGTTATGGCAGAAGCAAACGAACAACCCGCTTTGCTGAATCAAGACGTAGACGGTGTTAAGAAACCTCGGCGAACGAGAACCACTGTAGGCGCGCGAAAGACAACAGCAAACAAAACGAGTACGAAAAGAACTAAAAAACAGGCAAAGGTAGAAGAGCCAAACCTTTCCGACACGAACAACCATTCGACTTTGATGGAGGGCCAAGACGGGCTTGCTCCCGAAAACGATCTGGGTGCGCCTGAGCATCTCTCGCCCCCTGGCCGGAGAACCGCGGAGGCTGCAGAGCGCTTGAATGAAGAAGGACCTACCGAGATTGGCGAAGCGGTAGAAGAGCCCGCCAGGACGGCGTCGGTCTCCCTTCGGGAAACCTCTCCGGCGGTCGAAGCCCCCAGATATGAATCAATTTTCGGTGAAGGGTTGATTGAGGTTTCTGGTAAAGGTTTTGGTTTTCTGCGAGACCCAAAGCGGAACTACACCCAGTCTCCGCAGGATATCTTTGTTACACCGGAGGTCGTTCGAAAGCATGCATTGCGTGACGGCTTGTGGATCAAGGGGGAGATTCGCCGAGGCAGTCGCGGCCCGCAGCTCTTTAAGCTGGCTCTGATCAACTCTGAAGATCCAGAAAAGTATCGGAACCTGCCTGTCTTCGAGGAACTTACTTCGATCAATCCTTTAGAAAGAATTCGTCTGGAGACCGTTCCGGACAGGTATACGACGCGCGTCATGGATTTGATGACGCCGATCGGGAAAGGACAACGGGGATTGATCGTGGCTCCGCCTCGAACCGGAAAGACCACGCTTCTGCAACATATCGCGGATGCGGTTGTACGGAATCATCCGGAAATGAAGCTCATCATTCTACTGGTTGACGAGCGCCCTGAGGAAGTTACCGAAATTCGTCGGACTGTACCGAAGGGAGATATCATGGCGAGTTCCAACGACAGCGATATCAAAAGCCATACGCGGATTGCTCAACTCGCGATCGAAAGGGCGAAGCGTTTGGTCGAGGCCGGAAAAGACGTGTTCGTGCTGATGGATTCATTGACGCGAGTTGGCCGCGCTTTCAATAACGCAATCTCTGGTAGCGGCCGGACGATGAGTGGCGGCATGGATTCTCGTGCCATGGAAATTCCGCGCAAACTCTTTGCTGCTGCGCGAAATACTGAAGAAGCGGGTTCGCTCACGATCATGGCGACGGCCCTGATTGAGACCGGCTCCAAGATGGATGAACTCATTTTCCAGGAGTTCAAAGGTACAGGAAACATGGAAATGGTATTGGATCGGCAGATCAGCGATCAGCGGATTTATCCGGCCATCGACATCTTCAAATCGGGGACTCGGCGAGAAGAGTTATTGCTGCCAGTGCACGATCTGGAGAAAATCAACACCATCAGGCGCGGATTGGCCGGGCATCGGCCGCCGGAAGCGATCGAAAGGCTTTTGTCTTTCCTCAAAAAATTCCCGACAAATTCTCAGATGTTGCGAGAGATTCCGGGATAAGGAGTGCTGCCCTTCGTTCGGACTGGATCCTGCGCGGCGCGTGCGGTTTCATAGATAGTCGGCAGGACTGAGGCGGATCCCCCCTTGAAAAGTTAATAATGGAAACCGGTCCAAGAATCAGCCAACCAGAAAAAGCGCCGGATTATATCGAGGTGGAGGTTTTGCCTCCCGAGGGGAAAGCGAAACAGTCCAACGATCCCGACCCGTTCATCAGGTTCGTCAGCCGCCTATTGGATACGTTTTTTGTGATTCCGGGAACGCGTATTCGCTTTGGATTAGAGCCGATCATCGGACTGATTCCGATCCTGGGTGATCAAGCGACTTCGCTGATGTCGGCGGCTCTCTTATATCGGAGCGCCCGGCATCGGCTCCCGAAAATCGCACTGATCCGTATGGCGCTGAACATTCTGATCAACGGGGTTGTGGGAATGGTGCCGTTCTTTGGTGATATTTTTGTACTCTGGTACAAGCCAAATATTCGCAACTATAAGATCTTGCAACGCTTCGCCGGCCAAGCCCCGGTGGCCACCCGCGGCGACTGGTTGTTTGTATCTATACTTATTGGCTCAACGTTCTTTTTGATGGTGATGGTGACGCTATTGTTGGTATACGCAACACTCAGCCAGTTTCGCTGGTGGTGAATTTGGGGCAATGGGAAGCAAATTTGATCTATGAACACAGTCTACCTTGTCGCCAACGGCGATCTCCGTTTAGCAGCCAACCAAAAATGCGAACCTGCGCAAGCCGCGATGGAAAAGGCTCTGGTTGGAGCAATTCAACGCGAAGGTTTTAAAGTTAAGCGAGCGCATCCATTTGATGAGACGAAGGGGCACGGATTCATCGACTCTCAAAAGATGGGCTTGCGTGTATTTAGGTCAATACCGCCAGAGGCCCCGCTCGTCGTGGCGGAGGCTGTTTGGCAGTACACTCAACATTTGCTAGGGGGTTTGATTTCGCATCAAGGCCCGATCCTCACGGTGGCAAACTGGAGCGGGACATGGCCAGGTTTGGTCGGTTTGTTAAATTTGAACGGAAGCCTCACCAAGGCCGGAGTGAAGTATAGCAGTCTTTGGAGCGAGGATTTCAAAGACAAATTTTTTACTAAAAACCTCCAAAATTGGCTCGAAAAGGGGAAAGTAAAGCATGACACCTCGCAGGTTTTGAAATTCAAGGACGTCAAAATACCGGCCTCGCCGCGTAAACACGGAGAGCAGATTGCGCGCCGTTTTCTTTCTGGAAAGGCGATAATGGGCGTGTTCGACGAGGGTTGCATGGGTATGTACAACGCGATCATTCCCGACGAGCTGCTACATCCGACCGGCGTTTATAAGGAGAGACTGAGTCAGTCGACGCTCTACGCAAAAATGCTCGTCGTGTCAGACGAAGAAGCTCGCAGGGTTTACGAGTGGCTGATTTCACGCGGAGTGAAATTCCAGTTCGGTCCGAATGAAGAAACCGATCTCACGGAGAACCAAGTTCTTCAACAGTGCAAGATGTATGTCGCAGCGATCCGGTTGGCTGATGAATTTGGTTGTGCGACGATTGGTATCCAATATCAGCAAGGGCTGAAGGATCTTGCCCCGGCCTCGGACCTTGTCGAGGGACTCTTAAACAACGTTGACCGGCCTCCGGTTCATCATGAGGTGACCGGTCGAGAATTATTTGCCGGCGAAGCGCTACCGCACTTTAACGAAGTCGACGAATGCGCCGGCTTTGATGGTCTGATTACCAACCGGGTATGGCTGGAATTGGGTTACCCACCCGAGACAACGCTGCATGACCTAAGATGGGGACGCCATTTCAAGAACGCCAATATCGACGCGTACGTCTGGGTTTTTTTAATCAGCGGCGGTGCACCGCCCGCTCACTTCATTGGCGGGTACGAAGGCACCTCAAGCGAACGTCAACCACCGATGTATTTTCGTTTGGGCGGAGGTACCTGCAAGGGGATCAGCAAACCGGGCTGGGTCGTCTGGAGCCGTGTTTACGTCTCGGGCGCCGCGCTTCATTTTGATACCGGTTTAGCCGAAGTGATACGTCTCCCGGATGAGGAAACAAACGAACGCTGGCAGCTAACCACCCCCCAGTGGCCGATCATGCACGCCGTCCTGCAAGGTGTTACTCGCGACCAGATGATGGCTCAGCACAAATCAAATCATATCCAGGTCGCGTACGGTCCTGACCGCAGCGGTGCTCGCCTGGCAATGTTTGCCAAAGCCGCTGTCATGCATGAGCTCGGTCTCAAAGTCCACTTCTGTGGAGACTTCTAAACCGCAATGAGCTCGTCGATTCCCAAAAGCGTGTGATTTTTGCGGGTTAGTCATAGTTATGCTAAAGCAAGACGCAGTCTCCGTCCATGCGCGGCTTGTAGAACTCTCGCGGGAGTTTGGCCGGGCTTGCTGGACAATTTTAGGAGAAGGAAATATCTCCGGCCGAATCGATCAGGATGTCTTTGCGGTGAAATCAAGCGGGACCAGTCTGGCGACGCTTACAGAGATCGAACTGACGCATTGTTACTTCGATAGGCTCCTTCCGGCTTTGGATCGAGAAAGCGTGTCGGAATCGGAGATTGAAGATATTCTCCGCGACTCTCGCGTTCGAAACACTGCATTGAAGCCGTCCGTGGAAACGTTCTTTCACGCCTATTTACTCACGCTCTCTGGCGTCAACTATGTCGGCCACACGCACCCGGTTCCTGTCAATCAGATCCTTTGTTCCGGTGTCGGTACCTCATTCGCGGAAGAAAGGCGTTTCCCAGATGAAGTCGTTTGTTGCGGGCCTGTGTCGCTGCTGATCCCGTACGAGGATCCTGGACTCGCGTTAGCTAGACGAATTCGACAGGATGTACAAAACTTTGAAAGCAAGCATGGCAAACCGCCGAAGGTGATCCTGCTCGGGAACCATGGTGTGATAACGATCGGACAGTCAGTCGACGCAGTCCGTGTCGCAATGTCGATGACCGTGAAAGCCGCGGAAATTTTCGTCGGAGCCCATGCGCTAGGTGGGAATGTTCCGATGCCACAACGGGAGGTCGATCGGATCGAGAATCGCCTTGACGAGGAGTATCGGCGAAGGATGCTGCGGATTTAGCCTGCATCGCCCCTAGCGCGGCGTAGCCGCAACCAAATCGTCCTCGTCCTCGAACTCGTCCTCGTCCTCGACTCTTTGGAGGGGAGCCGCCTGCCGGCGCCCCCGGGCGTTGCAAGCGACACAACCGATTCCAGATCAAAGATCGAGGACGAGGACGAGTTCGAGCACGAGGACGATTACAGATTACAGAGAAGCATCCTGCATGAAAAGCGTCGCACACCAGATCAAGAGCGACAGATAGTTATACAAATCCTGAGAGTCTCGCACGGGGCACGGAGCCGCAGAGGACTTTTTAGCCATTGATCAACCGCATAGGCTCAAATAAACCTCTTCAAGCTTCTCGATTTGAGTTGTCAAATCGAATTTTTCAGCAATCAGCCGGGCCGCTCGTATTCCTAACGAGTCGCGCAGTTCATCGTCATGAGCCAAACGCTCCAACCAGTCTGCAAGTCCCTCGAGATCCGACTCTCGCACGAGTATTCCGGACTCCAAATGGGTGACGGCTTCAGGAATCCCTCCGTGGCGCGTTGTTATGCAGGGGAGTCCTGTTGCCATCGCTTCCAACAGGCTGTTTGGGATGCCCTCTCGATCGCCATCTGGTGTCTGCTCACTCGGATGGAGAAAAAGGTGACTTTCGCGGTAAAGGTCCAAGAGCGCAGACTGGCTGACGAAACCCGCAAAATAGATTCTCCCGCTTAATCGCAGCCTCGTCGCTAGATCCTCCAAGACGCCGCGCAGGGGGCCGTCGCCCGCAATTGTTAGGCTGGCATTTGGGTGCCCTTTCGAGAAAGCCGCGAAGGCTCGAATTGTCATTTCAAGCCCTTTCTTCGCGATCAGGCGGCAGGCCTGAAGGAGTCGCCACGCTCCATTTGCAGGTTTCCGACGAGGCATATAGCGAAACGTATCCAGAGGTATCCCAGCGCGTTGAATCCGAAGCTTAGCCGGAGGACATCCAAGGTCCAAAAGCGAAGAAGCGAGTGATTCGGACCGGGCCAGGACGAGCGTACAGGATGCGAAAAGCTCAAGAAACAAAATCTTGGCAGCCGATGAATCCACATTTACTCCGACATCTGCTCCATGAAAGGACACGATGGTTGGAACAGGAGAGCGGTTTAGGAGCGGCAGCCAGAAGAGCCCATTGTTACCAAAGTAAATGTGCAGCAGCTTACAATGATCCTCGGCTAACAATGTCCGAATAGATCTGACTTCACCCGGATAAGCTTGCGGCGGAACCTTTCTGATCTGGACACTCCAAATTCGACGCAGCCAACGGAGATGAGAGCGGCGCAGGAGGCGAACTGCTTCAAACGGAAAACGCCCTGAGTTCTCGCGTTTAAACGTCAGTACGATGGGCGTGACTTCTTTTAGCCCCACCACCTGGCGATACACATGAAGCATCTCCGGCTTCAGAAATGTGGGACAAAAGATTGCAACACGTGATTGAGGCGTTGCCGACACCGATCGCTTGAATCCTAGTGTGTCGCTCTTAGATAATCGCCTTTTATTTAGAAAGTGATGGAGAACAATCGGACGGCATGAGGCCTCTCCTTCGGATCTCGGGGGTCAGTAACGACGACTTGCTCGCCACTGCCATATTGTCGAGGTGCAGCCGGGTTGATTAGCTGCAGCTTATTTGGAGCTGCCATAAATTTCTTGAACCAGGACGAATTCGAGTTCTGTTCGATGGGAGGTCGTGGCGGTTCGGGTTGGGGAGCAACGCGAGGGGTGGTTGTAAATTCCTGAGCCAAACCTACACCGGCAGTCATCGTAAGGATCGCACAAACGGCGATTAAAAATTTTCTCATAAGTTCCCTCTCTTCATTAGCGTCAATAGCTTAACCCTCTCTTAGACGAAGCGAAAGGGCGGTTTTTTCAGGTATTTATCCAATGTAAGCGAAGGCTCCAGCCTTTGCCTCTTACACAAGAAGGCTCCAGCCTTTGCCCCTTACACAAGAAGGCTCCAGCCTTTGCCCCTAGAAAGGAAGAGCAAAAGCTGGAGCTTTAGCCGAAAGGAAGGGCAAAAGCTGGAGCTTTCGCTTACAATTCGGAGGGCTTGAGCGATCGCCAAACCGGAATGTGGTAACCCCGCTCTACCAACTCCGGAACCGTAAATGATTCGATCCTTGGGGGTGCAGAAATTTTCCGGTTCGGACCGAAGTAATATTCGAATTTGGACTCTTGTTCAGGATCATCACGGTCGAGCGCTCCGGTGCCTTGCTGCATTAACCTGCCGTCCTCGATGTAATAAAAAGTGACGTCACTGATCATATTCGATTGGTCCCGATCCTTGTTATCGAGTTCCAGGCTGTACGCCTGAGCCATTCCGTGTCGACCAATATCCGGGAGGTCACCCACGTAAATCCTGTCAAAGTCGATCAAGACATCCGAATCCGCAGGAGTGATGCGCTCGTAGCCGCCGGTGACTGGCGCATAGCCGGCCCAAAGCCAGGTGTTAGGCCCGGAGTTCCGGTACCAGGT
>DASZGG010000315.1:0-7518 GCA_035939025.1 Chthoniobacterales bacterium
AAAAAGAATGACCGTTGCTGAATAGGCGATCGCCCCCGGGACAGATTGCCATGAGATCTTTCGGATTACGCCGGGCATTACCAGGCCGATAATCAACATGGCGATCAGGCTTCGGGCACCGGCTATCGCTACCGGCGTCCAATCGATGGACTTGATGAGGACGCCCCCCAGGGACCAAAGGAACGCGCTCGCAAGCAATAGGGCAACGTGTTTGTTCAAAGCAGAATACCAGAAGTCAGGAGTTGCAGGAGTTCAGGAGGCAAATACCGATGACCGGGAACAAATACAGCCGTCGAATCGAGCGCTAGGCGAGTCGAATTCTTCATTGCATAGAAGTGGATGAATCATCACCCATAGACCGGAAAGCTCGCCGTTCTATCTGCAACTCCTGAACTCCTGCAACTCCTGACTTCTCGAATTTCGGGGACAGGACTCTACTTCAACGCGCGGAAGGCCAACGTCGCATTATGTCCACCGAACCCGAATGAATTATTCAGAGCCAGGCGAACATCTTTTTCCCGCGCCACATTCGGAACATAATCCAGATCGCAATCCGGATCCGGATCGTCCAAGTTGATCGTTGGAGGAACAATTCCGTTCTTGATAGCCAGGACGCAGACGGCACTTTCCACCCCACCGGCACCACCGAGCAAGTGCCCGGTCATCGATTTGGTGGAACTGACTAAAAGGCCGTTTTTCGCATGATCACCCGCCAGTAGCTTGATAGCTTTAGTCTCGCAAACATCTCCGACCAATGTCGACGTGGCGTGTGCATTGATGTAGTCCACTTCTGTCACGTTCGCGCCGGCGTTATCCAAGGCTAATTGCATCGCACGAGCGACGGTCACTCCGTCAGGCCGCGGCGAAGTCATGTGGTAGGCGTCTGAGGTCAGGCCATACCCGGCCAGTTCGCAATAAATTTGCGCCCCACGTGATTTCGCATGCTCGTACTCCTCAAGAACAAGAATCCCAGCGCCCTCGCCCATCACGAATCCATCACGGTCGCGATCGAACGGTCGCGATGCCTTCTCGGGTTCGTCATTACGGGTACTCATCGCCCGCATCGAGCAAAACCCGGCGATTCCAAGGCCGCAAATTACGGCTTCCGCCCCACCCGCGAGAAAGATGTCCGCGTCCCCGTAACGGATCATGCGCCAGGCTTCTCCGATCGAGTTTGCCGCGGTTGCGCAGGCGGTGACAATCGAGAAATTGGGCCCCTCGAGGCCATACTCCATCGAGATCAGCCCGCTCGCCATGTTGACGATCATCATCGGGACCATGAATGGCGAGACGCGAGAAGCACCCTTGTTCATGAGAACCGTATGTTGATCCTCGAGGCTCTTAAGGCCGCCGATACCGCTCCCGACAAGTACGCCAAATCGGCTGCGATCGACCTTTTCCAGATCCAGGTCGGTGTCTTCGAGGGCGAGTTTAGCCGCCGCCATCGCCAATTGTGCAAATCGATCGGCGCGCCGGACGTCCTTCGGATTCTTGAAATACAACGACGGATTAAAATCTGGTACCTCACCCGCAATGTGGCAATCAAAGGTAGAGGCGTCGAACTGGGTAATCTGGCGAATACCACTCTTGCCATCCACCAGGTTTTCCCAAAACGATTTAAGATCGCTTCCGATCGGAGAAACAACTCCAATACCGCTTACAACGACTCGTCGGTTGCTCATGAGGACTCTGATACCGCGTTAGACTGCAATCTCCTGTTAAGCAACAGAAATCTAAACCAGGAGTCAGGAGTTCCTGGAACCCATCCCAACCATTTGTACCTGTTGGAAAAGTTTTCCTTCGGTTCGAATCGAGGGAGCTATAATGATTTCCGTTTCCTGGAACTCACGAAGATTGGCGGCGCCGACGTTCCCCATACAGGTCGTGATCGCTCCGACGAGATTCTGACTTCCATCGTCTACATCTGCCGGGCCGAAAAGGATTTGGCGAAGAGGGCCGGTCGTTCCGACCCGGATCCGTGTCCCGCGCGGCAGATTGGCATGTGGTGTCGCCATCCCCCAGTGGTATCCTTTACCCGGCGCTTCGATCGCTTTCGCGAAAGCGCTGCCGATCATCACCGCGTCCGCGCCGCAAGCCAGGGCTTTACAAACGTCGCCTCCTTTGCTCATTCCACCGTCCGTGATGATCGGTACATAGCGACCTGTTTTCTTGCAATGGTAGTCGCGCGCGGCCGCGCAGTCTACTGTAGCGGTCACCTGGGGTACGCCTAACCCCAAAACGCCACGAGATGTACAGGCTGCCCCCGGACCGACACCGATGAGTGCACCGGCAATGCCACACTCTATGATCTCCAGGGTGACATCATACCCAACGGTGTTACCGACAATCACCGGGCACTTCATCTGCCGGCAGAAACCCTTAAGATCGAGCGATTTGTACTCTGTCGAAATGTGCCGGACCGTGGAGACGGTGCTCTGGACGACAAATACGTCGACCCCCGCTTCCTGCGCGATACTTCCATAACGCTCTGCCTTTTGCGGGATCGAACTGACAGCGGCGATCACACCCGCGTCCTTGATCTCTTTAATGCGCCCGGCAATCAGGTCCTCCTGTACCGGTTCCTGATAGATCTTTTGCAGGAGGCCGGTTACACTCTCTTTGTCTGCTTCCAAGATTTTTAGCAATACCTCTTCCGGATTCTTATACCGGGTTTGCACTCCCTCCAGATTTAGTACGGCTAATCCGCCGAGCTTACCCATCTCGATCGCAAAAGGTACGTCAACGACCCCATCCATCGCGCTGGCCAGGATCGGAATCGCGAGCCTGAGTGGTTCCTCATTTTTCCGTGATATGCTGAATGCGATATCAACTTCGTTGGGATTGATGGTCACTCTGCCCGGAACCAGCGCGATTTCATCGAAACCGTATGTCGTCCGGGCTTTTCGATTTCGCCCGATGAACATTGCCATAAGGTTAAAGTCCTCCAATTGTAAATCTCTCGTTCAAACTGCCGCAGCGAGGGCATCGCGGGAGCATGGTGTTGGTTTTATCTTCGAAAATAGAGGCACAAATGGTGCATTGAACCCAATAACGCAAGGCCTCTTTCTCGCGCCGCCTGCGAAGCCGTTCGTAAACTATCCAGAGCGAAAAGACGGCCGCAAGAAAAACGAAGAGATAGATAAAGACCAAGACAGGCAACTCAACCCGAATCATGGTTGGATTCCTCCCCAGTGCAGCGTGATAACGCCCCAATCTCGGCGCGGTTCTGGCTTAAATTTCACCGTCCGAATGAAATCCTCTGCTTTCTGGTCGAGTTGGCCGGTTCCGCTCGATTGCCTTAGAAAAAGGAAATCGACTTCTCCCGCAGAATTAACACCGATGAACATTGAGGTTGGCTCTGAAAATGTGGAAGTAGTCGGCAACGCAGGTAGAGAAACCGGGACGCGCGGTTGCAGAGTTGAAGCGATATCCAATCGGCTGGAAAAAATTCTTGTTGGAACCGCATCCATTGGTCGCGACCGCACCGGCAGAAGCGTCTCGGGAGAAAAAATCGATGGGATGCCCTGCTCTCGCGGGCCGGGAGAATCAGAAGGCTTCAACTCTACCGAGAGGCTGGAATAAATGGGCTTGTACTGGGGCGTCAACTGCGCCACCAGACGCGGGTCGAACCTGGGTGCGCTGACGTTCGCCGGGTTGTTCATTTCGACCCAATCCAGCAAGCTCTTATCCTGCGGATTATTTGGATCCAGAACGGTCACTTGCGCAGAGGGCGGCAGGAGGGTGGTGGTGGTTGGATAGACGACGCGGAAGATGTAAAAACAGAAGATGTGCCCGAATAGAGATATCCCGATCAGAACGGGGAGTCGATAATTCCATTGGCTTTTTCGCCAATCGAAGATGAAACGCGCTTCCTGCTGATTCATTTTTCTTGCGGCGAAGTCGCGAGGACGACCGAATACCCTTTTTCAAGGCAGAGGTTCATGACCTCGATGACAGATCCTTGAGGTGTCAAACGATCAGCCTGGATGATAATCGAGCGGTCTGCCACATGATCTTCCTCCAACCGATGTGTGAGTTCCTCCAGTCTTATTTGCTGATCGCGATAGTAGATCAGCGGATAGGGGCCCGCGGTGATGCTAACGATGATTGGATTCTTTTGCGGACCCAGAGTGAACTTAGAGAAGGGGAGATTCACGCTGATTCCCGGATGCAGAAGGAAGGTAGAGCTGACGAGGAACAGCAGCAACAGCAATAAAAATACATCCACCAAGGGAATAATGAAAAATAGGAACGGATTCAGGTGGATTGACCTGGTCAGTTTCATCGATGCTCTCGGGAAGACTTTGACTCCGGAGCAAATTCAATAATGGACGAATCGGCTTCGCTCTCGGAAAGAAGGTTAACTACTTCGATCCCGGCCCGTTCCATATCGTGGAGCAGAGCATTCAGACGCGCAGAGAGATGGCAATACGCGAGAATGGTTGGAATAGCCACCACCAGGCCCGCGGCAGTGGTGAGCAAACTCTGGTAGATACCGCCCGAAACGTCCGCCAGCGTCGCGTAACCGTTGTTTGCGGACAATTGTACGAACGACTGAATCAGACCGGTCACGGTCCCGAGCAATCCGATGAGTGGACAGATGTACCCGATGGCAATGAGCAAACCAAGGTTCCGCTCCAGCCGAGGAACCTCCAGTTGCCCGGCTTCTTGAACGATTTCTCGAAGCTCCGTTCGCGGCAAATGGTGCCGGATGAGCGCCGCATGGATAACTCTGGTAACGGGCACCGAAGCGGCTTGACACTCAACGCGCGCCTCCGCAAGGTTTCGTTTTCTGATCAGATTGGACAAGCCCTGAAGAAACTCGCCCAAATTAATGTTCGCGCGGTGGAAGTAAAGTAGTCGCTCTGCAAAGACAGCAATGGAAACAACGCTACAAACAAGGATGAGCCACATCAATGGCCCCCCTTTCTGCATGTAGTCTATCATCCGGAACTTATAGATGAGCAACGAGCCACCTGCAAGAGCTTGGAAAGGGATCAGTCTTGGCCTTTCTTCAATCGTCCTCGAACTCGTCCTCGTCCTCGATCTTTGAACGTTGTCGCTAGAAACGGTTTGGATCTAAGAAACCGGACATCGATAGAACCGGTTGCATTGACCCCAACCCCAAAGATCGAGGACGATTGAAGAGGTCGCCTCAACTGCCCGCAGCAGCACCCCCTCTTCCGGGCGCCGGCAGGAGCTGGCCGCGTTCTTTGTTGAACTTGTGTAATAGCAACTGAGTTACGGCGTCGAGTGTGGAAAAGACATTCACACCGGTGTTTGCGGAGGATTGGAAACTTTGGATGCGTCTTTTTCGGTTGTTTAGCAGGTACTCGAGGTAGTTTGTGGGAACCACATCTTGAAGGTCGCGCTTGTTAAACTGCAAAACGTATGGAAGCGCATCGACCGAAAGACCTTGCTTATGGAGATTTTGCTCAAGATTGCGAAAGCTCGCCACGTTCTCTTCCATCTTGTCCCATTGAGAATCAGCCACGAAAACAACTCCATCGACGTTCCGCAATACGAGCTGGCGCGTCGCATTGTAGATGACCTGCCCTGGGACGGTATACAGCTGGAATTTCGTTTTGAACCCCTGGAGCATGACGGCGTTCAGCGGTAGAAAATCAAAAAACAGTGTGCGGTCGGCGGCTGTCGCTAGGGAGACAAGATCGCCTCTGTATGCAGGCGCGATTCGGGAATGGATATAGACCAGGTTGGTGGTCTTCCCACAGAGCGCAGCTCCATAGTACACGATCTTAAATTGGATCTCTTTACTGGCGTAGTTGATGGTCGGCATTGGCTGATCACTATGGTCTAACCCGCTATGAGCTCGTCGATTCTTAAAGCGGCTGATTTTTGCGGGTTAGAGTCACAAGCTCGCTAATCACCGCTTGGACCTTTTCCCGTACGCCTGGCTTGAAGGGACGGTTGTCGTGGAGAACGGTTAAACAGAACTCCCCTTGTATGAATGTACTTAATTGATCCCGGCCGCAATACAGGGTGATCGCATCCAACCTGCCAAGGTGCAGGTTCGCCAACTTCGATCGCGCCTGTTCGAACAATTCAGGCATCAAGGCTGAAATCGCTTGCTCCTGGCTTGGATCATTAAGGCTTCCCGCGAGCTTCAGCCCTTCGGTGGTATTCAGCAGGCATGCTCGAAGACCGGGTAATTCGCCAACTATTCTGATTGTTTTGGCTAAATCCAATGTCTCATCTGTCATGAATATCGACTGCAGCCTTTCTGAGTCGACCTTGACCGGAGTTTTCGACCTGAGCGGCGAGGGAGGAGACGAAACATCCTGTTCATCCTCGTCCGCATTTCGTACGCTGGAAGAGAAACCCGGTGTGGCGGCCTCATCTGGTACAGGCGCCTCTTGCTTATCCGGCATCGGGCCAGGTCCGGGTGACGTTGGCGCGTCCCGGCCAAGCCGTTTCGCATCCTCCTCTTTCTGTCTGCTGAAAGGGGTTTGGATTGATGATTCTGGATAATCGATCTCTTGATCTTCTCTGAGCTTGATAACCTCTGGCGGAAGACGCACAAAGATTTCTCGTAGCGGAATAGGAATCTCTGCGGTGGGTTCAATGGCTTCAAAGTAAGGCTTCAGATCGTTTGGTAACGCGCCGCGAAACATGGCAGCTGAGATAACGACCCGGCCTTGAGGCAGTTGCGATCGAATCACCTCCAGAGGCAAGACAATTTCGGCGTTGGTTTCGCTCAGGTCCCGGATTGAAGGTTGTTCAAGACCGAGCGGAAAGTCGGAGAGAATAGGCCCGAGCCGGAGCCTGATCTCCGCTTCGGCGTTTTCGGCCGGCCCGGTGAATCCAGATCCGGCAGACGAAGAAGCTGAGGCCGGGGCGCCTTCAGCGGATATGCCCGCGGGGATTTCGGCGTTGCCAGACTCTCGCGCTTGGATTGGATTCTCCAGCGGCTGCGCCGCAGGTTGGTCCGGCGGCTCGGCGACCGGAGCGGACAACTGGCGATTCACAAAAAAAGTGATCTGAGTCTCGTCGGAACCCGCGACGGGACAAACGAAAATATCCGGACACGATAAGCTCAGAATTGACAGAGGAACTGTCGCCTCTTGAGATTCTTGTTCGATGACAACATCCTCTTCGGCGATCTCGATGAGTCTCGTCAGGTCCGGCCTTTCCGCCGCAACTAAATGCGGCGGCAGCTTCTCGTAAAAGGCTCCAATCGGTACAAGAAAGTGTGGAGTCGGCGACGGTCCCACCGTTACGCTAGCCGGCTGTTTCGGACTCTCCGTCGCTGAGAGCGGGATGACCGGGGGACTGGCGGATTGCGGTTCGATAAAGGGTGCGTCGGGGGCTGTTTCTTGCCCCGCGTTTCCGGAGGCCGTTTGCGTGGAGGTGCTTGGCTCCGAGCTGGATTCGTCGGCGCCGGAAGGCTTGCCTTCGGCCTCCGTGCTCCGGGACTTTTTCTTAAACCAATTGAGGAACGACATAAACTCGCGTGGTACGCGTCTGCATGACAAGAAGTCAAGAAGTCAAGAAGTCAAG
>DASZGG010000316.1:0-11765 GCA_035939025.1 Chthoniobacterales bacterium
CCGATGCCCGGGTATAGTTCAACAAGGCGATCGTCAGACCGAACGTCAACCCGCGCAGCAAATAGAGCGACGCCAAAGTGATAATGAATGACGGCAGGCGAGTTTTAACAACTAACCAGCCATTAAAATAGCCAACCGCTAAAGAAAAGGCAAAGGCCAACAGAATCGCCAACCAGGGCGGCCACCCAAACTTTGTGACCGGTATCGCGATGAGCATCCCGGCTGCCCCAATCATCGAACCTATCGATAGGTCGAACTCTCCCGCGATCATCAGTAGAGCAACGGATACAGCCAGGATTCCATGCTCCGCTCCCACTTCAAGATAGTTGATGGTGCCCTGCGCCGTCAGAAACCCGCGCGTCCCGGCGACGATCGAAAAAAACACGAAGATACCGATCGCGGCAATGACGGCACCGAGCTCCGGACGGACTAATACCTTTCGTAAGGCTGCCATAGCTGATCCCAAAGGTTTGCGCCATCTATGATCGGGCAGAGGCGGGAAGCCTTCTTCCCGCTCGCCGCCTGAAGCGCGCTACCGAATTCCCTTTTTGCTCAGGTCAATCGTCTGTTTGGCATTGTCCGGTGTCACGAACCCGGGACCTGTCGGGATGGAATCTGTCGCCACCAGCAGGCCGTATTTGACGTAGTTAGCGAGAAACACCACCGGCAAATAACCCTGGAGGAACTGTTGCTGATCGATCGCAAAGTCCATTTCCTTTTTCTCGAGGGCCTCCAATACCGTCGGTGAAAGGTCGAAGGTGCCGAACTTCACCTTGCCCACCTTTCCGGCCTGCTGCAGAGCCTGCAGAGCAGGCTCAGAGCCGGTCGGTCCGAGCGCAAGAATTCCTTCAACGTCCGGATTCTTTTGCAGGTAACCGGAAAACGCGTTTCGAGACTGAGTAAAATCCATCCCCACAGCGAGAATTTCCACGTCGGTACCAAGGCCATCCTTGAACCCTTTGGCGCGTGCGTCCAGACCGGCGTTACCGACTTCCTGGTTAATGCAAACCGCCTTTTTGACGCCCTCCGCCTTCATCCTTTCGCCCGCTCCTTTACCTGCAACATATTCCTCCTGACCGACGTGCATCAAACAACCGAGTTTCTTTGAGACGTCCGAACCGGAGTTCATGGAAATCACAGGAATACCGGCTTTAACAGCGGCTTGGATCGACTTTCCGAGCGCGTCTGCATCAGGGATCGATACGACGAGGCCGTCTGGCTTAGATGCGACTGCCGCATCGATCAGCTGCGCCATCGCCACCATGTCGAATTTTTCGGGCGACCTGTAGTCCACGTCGGACCCGGTATCTTTTGCCGCCTGGTCGACTCCGTTCTTAACCACGAGCCAGAACGAGTCTGATACCTGCCCGTGAGTCACTACAATAATATGAGGTTTCTTTTGTGCGAATCCTGCCACAGGAACTAAGAAGCTCGCCGCCAGGGCTAGCGCCGTGATGATTTTGGATTTCAAGTTTCTTTGCATGAGTTTTGTTTGGGGGGTTGGATGTTAGGTTAGATCGCTTCAGCCAGGGGCTCGCGATCCTCCGGCGTCTGGTCCAACTTGACAACTTGGAACCTGACGCCGCGCTTTGTGAACGCCTCGGCAAACTCCGCCGGCATTCCAAAATCTGTAATCGTTAAGTGAATGTCCGAAAGGTTGGCGAAGGTCGTCAGACAAGCGTGACCGAACTTCGTCGAATCTGCGAGCACGTAGCTCTCGTCGGCAGAACGCATCATCGCCTGCTTCACCTCCGCATCCAACGGATTCGGCGTACTATGACCGTGCCTGAGCGTAATTCCGGAACTGCCGAGAAAAGCCCGATCAGCGTGGAACGTCTCGAGGGTCTTTATCGCCGTCGGCCCAATTAATGCCAGGCTATGGTTCCGGACCTTACCTCCGACCAATAAGATCTCGTATCCTGCACGCGACAACTCTAGAGCAGCAGGCACCGAACTCGTGATGATGTAGAGAGACCGAAACCGACTGGGGAGAACCTGAGCCAAGGCCAGATTCGTGCTACCGGCGTCGATGATGATCGTGTCGCCTTCGTGAATATGGGCCAGCGCCGCCCGCGCAATCAGATCCTTGTGCGAGGCATGCATCTGAAGCCTCTGAAAAAAAGAGACGTTGAACCTGCTTCGATGCGAGAACACAGCGCCTCCGTAGGTTCGTTGGAGCATCCCCTGCTCTTCCAGCTCAGCCAGATCTTTGCGAACCGTTACCTGGCTTACTTCGAACAGCACAGCCAGTTCCTCGACTTTGACGTTCCCTTCGTTCTCGAGGAGTTGCAAAATTCTTCGTCGCCGTGCTTCCGCTGTCACAAGCCTGTTCGTAGTGGTAGGCCCGCTAGGGAGCGCCTTTCACCGGAATTTCGATTGGATTACCGTCCCAGTCTTTACTTACCCAGTCATCGTGCAGGTAAAGATCGCCGAGTTCAGGTTTATAAAGCCGCTTCATCCGAGTATCTCAGAAACTTTGACCGGGCGGTTTTCCCGCCAACTTTTTTTGGCAGCCAGCGCCAGACGGAGCGTTTCCAGGGCGTCCTCCGGCCCTGGAGAAGGCTTCCTTCCCTCTAGTAGCGCCGCGAAGAAAGACTCCAATTCAAAGCGATAAGCCAGTTCAAACCGATCCGGGAAGTTTTCAAAATGATCAAAGCTTGAACCGAAGTCTTTCGCGAACAGGAGCGGCGTCTTTTGCGGAGCTTCGACCACCACCTTGCCGAGGGCCCCGGCCACTTCGGTGCGAATATCGTATCCCCAATTGGAATGACGGGCAGTCTCGGTGACTCCCAATGCGCCGTTTGCGAAGCGCAGCACCGTTACCGCCGTATCAACATCGTCCGCCTTGGCAAATCTTTCGTCCACCAAAACCGTGCCCCATGCCTGGACCTCCTCAACTTCGCCAACCAGGAAACGGGCGAGATCCAGATCATGCACCGCCATGTCCAGAAAGAGTCCGCCGCTTCCAAGCAGAAATTCAAGGCCCGGCGGATACGTATCGCGGCTGAGAGCCCGAAACAATTCGATTCGACCGAGGTCGCCTGCTTCGATTTTTAGCTTGGCGCGCGCGTAACCAGGGTCGAAGCGCCGCATGAAACCCAATTGTACCGGGATCCCTCGCTCCCGGATTACGTTCACAACGCGCGTCGTCTCGGCGAGATTGAGCGCAATCGGCTTCTCACTAAAGACAGCCTTTCCCGCATAAGCCGCCAATTCGAGCAAGCGCGCGTGCGTGTCGGTCGGAGTTACAATCACAACTGCGTCGACACCCGGATGAGTGATCGCCTGTTCGACATCGGTTAAAGCTTGTTCGGCTCCGGCGAGGGCCTTTCCGCGTTCGGCAGCTTCGAGCCTGGAATCGGCGACCACAACAACCTTCACTCCAGATAACCCCAACAGGTTGCGTAGATGCGTTTCGCCCATTCGGCCAAAACCGAGGAAAGCTACTCCGATCTTCTCTTTCATGGTTGTGCACGCTTGAGCCGCTTTGCGATCTTCTCGCTCAGCCGCAGCCCGGAAAGTTGAAATTGATCAAGAAGAAAATCGTTCGGCGCAGATTCGCCCCACCGATCCTCGATGCCAAATCGGACGACCCGTTTGGGGAGGTGCTCGCTCAGGATTTCAGTAACGAGTCCACCAAGACCTCCGTAGACTGTGTGCTCCTCAACGGTGAAAACGATTGGCACCGACTCACAACCCTGAACGATCTCCTCCTGATTGATCGGCTTGATCGACGGCACGTGCAGGACGCCGGCAGAAATCCCCTGTTTAGCCAGGTGCTCGGCCGCGTCGACGCAGCGTACACTCTGCGGACCGGTTGAAATCAACAGGAGGTCATTGCCTTCCCTGAGCATAGATGTCTTGCCCAGAGCGAACCTATAGTCCGTGCTGAAAATTGTGGGACTCGCATCGCGTGCCAGCCTCAGGTATACCGGCCCGGAAAATTCGGTTGCCCAACGGATCATAGCCTCGCATTCGATGTCGTCAGCCGGGGCCAGGACGGTCATCCCCGGCATCGCCCTCATGATGGCCAGATCCTCGACATCCTGGTGAGTTTTTCCGGTGAGACCAGTCAACAGACCGGAGTACGCTGCGCCTATCTTCACGTTCGCCTGAGTCTGCGCGACTAACATTCGAATTGGGTCGACCGCCCGATGAGTGAAGAAAACCGTAAACGAGGAGAGCCAGGGAACGAACCCAAGCGAGGCTAAACCGACGGCAACCCCGACAAAGTTCTGCTCCGCTATTCCCATCTCCAGAAATTTGTCCGGATGCGCCGCAGCAAATTTATCTGCCTTTGTCGAGTTAGCCAGATCGGCATCTAGGACGAGAACGTTCGGATTGGTTTTACCCAGGGAGACGAGCGTATCGCCAAACACATCTCGCAATGCTTTCATACAACTGCCTCCTCAATACCAAGTTCCCCGGCAATTATTTTAAGCTCTTCCTTAGTCGCGACCTTTGAATGCCATTCGTATTTGCCTTCGGTGAAGTGAACGCCTTTTCCTTTTACCGTATGGGCCACAATCATCGTCGGCTTATCCGAATCTCCGGATTCTTTAGCCGCTGTTAACGCCGGAACGATCTGCGAAAAGTCGTGCCCATCGATTTCCAGAACACGCCAACCGAGTTTCTCGAAAATGCCTTTAAGATCAACCCCAGCCCATGGGTCACGCCGGTCGCTATGGTGCTTTTCGCCCGGCCGAAGCAGCCAGCCGAATTGTTGCAGGCCGTTCCAGTCGAGAATCGCGGTAAGATTTCCGAGTTTGTACCTCGGAGCAACGTGCAACGCCTCCCAGATCATTCCCTCCTGGAGCTCGCCATCACCAATCACGACAAAAGTATGAAACTTCTGCCCTCGCAGCCGACCGCCCAAAGCGAATCCAAGCCCAACCGACAATCCTTGGCCCAGAGATCCTGTCGAAGTTTCCAGGCCGGGGAGTTTCGTGACATCCGGGTGACCCTGTAGCCGTGAGCGCCCCTTATCAAAAGTCTTCAGCTCATCGATCGGCAAAAACCCCCGCAAGGCCATCACGGTGTACTGCCCGATCGCAGAATGACCCTTCGAAAGAATAAACCGGTCTCTTTCCGGCCAACGCGGCTCTTCCGGCCTGACCTTCATTACTCGGAAGTAGAGCGCCACCATCAGGTCCATCGCTGAGAATGGCCCGCCAACGTGTCCTGCGCCACTCCCGGCCACCGTACTGATCACTAGCCAGCGCCCTCTTTGAGCTAGCTCCACAAGGTCCTTATAGTCTGTCTGACCACTCATAGTCTCTTCTGATTCAGCTGCGGATAAGGCGTCCAGTCGCGGTAAGCTGGGGCGCCATGGTTATTCCATTAGCGGTTCGGTTGCTGGCTCGCAAAGACAGGGCGTTGGTTCTTGGCCGCCTTTTCGTAGTTCTCCCTCGTCTTCCGGGTTTTCTCCTCCATGCTGACTTCCGCCACAGGGACATCCCACCATGTGCCCATCCCGGGCATCCGCTTTTCCGGGTCGACCGGAACCACAATCACCGTGACCCGGTCAGCGTTTCGCGCATCGTTCAGGGCCTTCTTGAGATCCTCTGCGCTCCGAGCGAAAACTCCGTAAGCACCCATCGACTCGGCGTGCTTCAGAAAATCTACCTGGATATACTCGCCCGTTAACTGCTTAGAGGCATGATCACGGTACCGTAACTCGTTACCAAAATCCGCTACGCCGACGGCGCGCTGTAACCCGAGAATACATTGGTAACCGTGGTTATCGACCAGGACAATTGTCAGCTTGATGCCTTCGCCGACAGCCGTCACAATTTCGGAGTTCATCATCAGGTAAGAGCCATCTCCCACCATCACGATCACTTCGCGTCCGGGTTCTGCCAGCTTCACTCCGATCCCTCCGGCAATCTCATATCCCATACAGGAATAACCGTACTCCATATGATATGCTTTTGGATCTTCCGGCCGCCAGAGGCGCAACAACTCGCCTGGCATTCCCCCGGCCGCACAAACCACTGTGGCCTTCCCCCCAACCGTCTCATTCACCAGGCCGATGACCGCCAACTCTCCAAGCGAGCCTTCCTGCGGCGTTCGCAACTCGGTGACCTTCGCGTCCCAGTCCTCTTTTAAATTCTGGATCTCGCTTCGGTACGCAGCCTGCGTCCCCTGATAGCCTGCCTCCTTGAGTTCCTGGCGCAGGGCGCTTAATGCCCGTTTCGCGTCGCTGACAACTGGACGCGACGCTAGCTTATTCGCGTCCATTGGCGCTACGTTTATGCTGACGAAACGCACTGTAGGATTCTGAAACGCCGACTTGGAAGCGGTTGTAAAATCACTCAAACGTGTCCCAATCGTTATAACCAGATCCGCTTCCCGGGCCAGCTTGTTCGCCGAAGTTGAACCGTTCGATCCGATGGGCCCTGCGTTCATCGGATGATTCCAATTCAGCACCCCCTTACCCGCCTGCGTTTCGGTCACCGGAACACCGAACTGTTCCACGAATAGTCTCAATTCTTCCGATGCTTCGGAGTAAATCGTTCCGCCACCTGAAATAATCAGGGGGCGCTCGGCGGCTTTCAGCAAATTGACAACTTCGCGCACTAGTTCGGGCTCGGGCACCGGTCGCCGCACGTGCCAAATCCTTTTCTCAAAGAATTCATTAGGCCAATTATGGGCTTCAGCCTGAACGTCCTCTGGGAGGGAAATTGTCACCGCCCCAGTCTCGGCGGGATCTGTTAAAACCCGAAATGCTTCAGGCAAACTCGCCATCAACTGTTCCGGGCGAGAAATTCGATCAAAAAAGCGGGACACCGGCCGGAACGCGTCACTGACGCTGACGTCGCGCTCGAGAGGATGCTCGAGCTGCTGTAACACAGGATCCGGAATTCGATTTGCGAAATAATCGCTAGGCAAAAGAAGAACAGGAATGCGGTTCACGGTGGCACCGGCAGCGCCCGTTATCATGTTGGTTGCGCCCGGCCCGATGGACGTTGTGCAGGCGAAAGTGGCTAACCGGTTGCGGTGCTTCGCAAATGCTGCCGCTGTGTGAACCATGGCTTGCTCATTCTGTGGCCGATAAAATCTCAGACCTTCGGCCTGACTGAACTCGACAATGCCTTGACCTAGGCCAGCAACGTTGCCGTGCCCGAAAATACCCCAAATCCCTTCGATAAATCGGTTCTCGCGCCCGTCTCTTTCGACGAATTGGCGCGCCATGAATCGGACTAAGGCTTGTCCGGTAGTTAAACGACTGAATCTATTCATTGAATAAGGTCCTTCCGGGGACGCAATGCCAAGGGCAGATGCCGCAAATTGGAAGCGAACGGTAGCGTTGGGGGAACAAGGGTTCCGTTTGGTTTCGAACTGATAACAGAATGAAACCCAAACAGAAGAATAGATCAAGCGCCGATGATCAAATCGCGATGATGCGTGAACCCACGGGTAAAATTATGGTTGTGAATGGGCTTTAGGATTTCGAGAACTTCCGCGAGCAAAGTTGGATCCAATGGTTCGTTTGCAGAGGCTATGTTTTCCAGGATTTCCGTCGGACGCGCGGTGCCAACCAAAGTGGTAGCAATGTCAGGATTCGCGCAACAATATTGGATCGCGAGCTTGACGATGTTCACGCCTCTTGCGGTGCAATGGGCAACAGCTTTTCGACATCCTTCCCGGATCGCCCCGCTGGCAGGATGCCAGGCTGGCGCACCCTCTTTGGTGAGCAATCCCATGCCGACCGGGGCGGCATTGATGATGCCCACGCCCTTTGCTTTTAAGTAAGGAATTAGATCCCCAAGAGAATTGTCGTTCAATTCATAGTGACAAAACGACAAAATGGTCTCTACGGTGCCGGGCTCGACACGCTCCAGAATGCTCGGGAAAATTTTTAAGGGCAGCCCCGTGATGCCGATATGGCGAGCTAGCCCCTGCTCTTTGAGGCGCCTCAGCGCAGGTAATGTTTCCTTCACGATCTGATCGTGATCGGCAAATTCGATGTCGTGACACTGAATGAGATCAACGTATTCCACGCCAAGTCGCTTCAGACTGTGCTCGACGCTGCGCTCCGTACTGGCACGCGAATAATCGTAATCATGTCTTGCCTCGCTATAGCTGCCGATTTTCGTCGCGAGATAGTAGTGTTCCCGCGGCACTCCCTGAAGCGCGCGGCCGAGGTTCAATTCCGCCAATGTGCCACCGTACGCGGGAGAGACATCAATGAAATTTATGCCGCCATCCAACGCGGCATGGACGGTCGCGATGTAATCCTCCAGCTTGGTGTGACGAAACACCTCTCCAAGTGAACGCGCACCGAAGCCGAGACAAGAAACTTTGAGACCAGTTTGCCCGAGCTTGTTAAATTTCATTTCGGCGGCAATCAAAATCACTTTATCAGCCGCCTTACCCGCCGACAACCTGCTCGGGAAGTATGCGCTTCAAACCAAAGGTTCCGCAGAAGGCCACGCGCGTATTGAATTCTTCGCTTTTCATTGCAGTTATTGGGATTATCCAGCAAGTCGCATTTTAGCTTGCCATGGCCTAAGGATGAAAATAGATGTGGCGCACGCTGTATGGTAGGGAGCCCATTGCTTATCGCAGAAAAGGCACGGACTCGATTACAATCCGTCATTGCCTCCTTGCGAGAGGGCCGGCCCGCGAATCTGCATGTGACTCGGTTGCCCAACCCTGCCGATGTCATCGTTACACCCTGTGAAGTAAACGAATTACACGGAACGGGCACTTTGCTTTTGAGGATATTCAGGGACTCGTCTTCGATAGTTTCGCTGCGAACGAGCAATTTTTACGACCTTCCACAGAATTTCGGCGCGGCGAATTTCTGTTTGCCACTGGCCCAAGCTTCACGCGCGGAGGTGCTGTCATGGGTCAAATGGTGGCTGAACACAACTTCTGTTCGCCGTGCGATCTGCCTGCCTTATCTCCCCGCAGATCCCATCGTTGGTATAACGGTGAAAGAACTCTTCAACGTTCCCTTGTGCACGTATATTATGGACGACAAGAATGTCTGCACGAACGGAATTCCCGATTCCTTGATGGAAGAACTGCTTGCGAAGTCGGATCTCCGGTTGGTTATCTCACCGGAAATGAGGGAAGCCTACGAACGGAAGTATCGTCTGAAGTTTTACCTGCTTCCCCCGCTGGTTTCCGATGAATTACTCAGCAGCGCTCCCCATCATTTGAATGGAGCCAAACCTCGTCGCTGTGTTCTGATCGGCAATATTTGGGGCCAGCGATGGCTTGACTTGCTTCGGAAAATATTTCGCAACAGCGGCTATACAGTTGATTGGTATTGCAACCAGAAAAACCCGAGAGCCCTCTCTTTTGACCGTGCTGGTTTGGAACAGGACGGAATCAGGCTGCTGGATCCGATCCCTGAGGCTGATCTTCCCGCAATTCTTTCACAATATGCATATGCGATTGTCCCTTCCGATACGCTCGACGGGAAAAGTCCCCCGAGTGTGCAGGCGATAGCGGAGTTGAGCCTGCCAAGCCGGATTCCGTTCATGCTCGCGACATCGCATCTGCCAATAGTCGTACTTGGGCATCCCGAAACCTCCGCCGCCCGCTTTGTGGATCGATTTAAGTTTGGTGCGGTAGTCCCCTATGATGCAGACGCCGTTCGAAGCGCGCTCGAACGCCTTTCCGAACCTGAAATTCAATCGGCTATACGCAGCCGTGCGGCGGCGCTGAGCGCGGCTTTTTCTGCACGAGGGTCTGCCGACTGGATTTGGCGCTCACTTGAAGCAGGAGAAGCGTGCGACCTCATTTACGAAAAACTGATGCCTCCTTCGCAAGCCGAATCTTTTTCCGGAAGCAATTGACCTCATGAGCGAATCCGTGGACGGTCAAACTTTGTACGAGCTGGAGAGCATCCTCCACTCTCTCGTGGCAAACGATACCACGATTCTTGACGCGCTGGCTCAAATGCTCAGTGCCATGCAACAGATGCAGGCCAGGAGTGAGCAAAGCCAAAATAAACTGTCCGCCGACGTCGGGGAACTCATTGCGGAAGTGCGCAAACTCAGCCTCGAACTGATAGAACGCAAAGAGGGAACGGCTGGCCCACAAAAGCCTGTCGTCATGACGGAGGACGAGTTCGCCGGACAGAATCCAGAGCTGGGTTTGCTTGAATACTTGTATTCCTTTTTGACTAATACAAATGCGATCGACGTTGGCGCAAACGTCGGCAGAGTATCGGAACGCCTGCTCAAATGCGGCTACTCAGTCTATGCCTTCGAGCCGTACGGCCCATCGTTTCGGGCACTGCGCGAAAGGCTTACCGCTAGTCAGAAATTTCATGCGTTCGACTTTGCACTTGGGCCCGAGGACGGAACGATGAATCTCCATATTGCCTCGGATCTATCGGGCGTCAGCAAATGGGACCCCAGCCTTTTTCACAGTTTGATCGCGCGGCCGATGCTGCAGGATCTGCAGTTTACGCAGACTGTTCCGGTTCAAGTCCGGAGCTTGGAGAGCTTACGCCGGAATAATGAGATTCCGGATGGTGCGGGCCTGCTGAAGATTGATACGGAAGGGTTCGATCTTGAGGTCATGCGTGGCATGGGAGACGGGCATTTTTCCGTCGTGATGTCTGAGTTTTGGGATTCTGCTCATCCTTTCGGCCGTCTAGCCACCAGTAGACTCGAAGACCTCGTCAGAGAAATGAAGTGCCGAGGCTATGACTGGTATATCGTGATCTATCACCTGGATGAGAGTTCGACTATCTCCTATTATTGTAACCGCGCACAGACGGTTCCCAACTCATGGGGGAATGCGGTCTTCTTTCTAGACCATGCCATTTTCGCTAAAGCGCTTCGTTGGTGTGAGGAAGTTCTGGTGGCCACTTTATATCGCTGATCATGCACAAGCGGCGCCTGATACTTTGTTGCGGAATGATCCGCTCAGCTTCAACAGTACAGTATCAAGTCGTTCTTGAGCTTGTTAAACGAAACGGCCTTGGGGAGAGTATTGGATTTGCAGACCGGCAAAGCGTCTCGGAAGTTCTGCAAAAGCTGCCAACCGTTGTTGGCTTGGCAGTCGCTAAGACACACGAAGTCTTTCCGGGATTCGATGCGCTCATCCAACAGGATCTGGTTAGCCTCTTATACACTTTTCGCGATCTGCGGGCGGTTGCACTTTCAGTAATGCGAAAGTGGGAAATCCCATTCGCGCACGTAATCGGCCGAAATGGATGGCTCCAAACGGCTGTAGAGTCTTCCATCCATTATCTTTCTGTCCCTGGGGTTTGCGTAAGCCGCTATGAAGACATTGTCCTATCGCTTCCTGCCGAGGTCACGAAATGGGCAGGCGCTCTTGGCCTAGATATCACGTGCGCGCAGGCTGAAGAAATGGCCACGAAATATTGTATTCAAGCGCAACAGGATCGTATTCGAAAGATGCGCATCCAAACAGGAAGCGAACCGACCGGTTACATAGACCCCGAGAGTTTGCTTCATCACAACCATATCATTGACGGTTCGCTGGATGGGTGGAAGGCAGGACTGGAGAAATGGCAGATCCGGCAAATTGAGGGTCGTTTCTCCAAATGGCTGTTGGATCATGGCTATCAGCTCACGACGACAATGTCGGCAACGAGCTGAATATTGTGAAGAACTCAAGCACTCGAGAACTCGAGAATGGTGCGATGCATATACTGGTAGAAGTCCAACATCTGACGAAGATATATGGCAACTTCAGGGTGGTCGATGATGTGTCGTTTTTCGTTCGAACTGGCGAAATCGTTGGTCTTCTCGGTCCCAGTGGTGCGGGCAAAA
>DASZGG010000317.1:0-2592 GCA_035939025.1 Chthoniobacterales bacterium
CTCTGGCAACCGCGCGTAAGCTGGCCACTCCAAATAGCAAACCTTAGTCCAGAACTCGCCGACACAGCCCGCCACCAGATACGTATACTCCTCAAGCGCCGAATCATCCGTCAACCCATGAACTCCCGCCTCAGACTCAAATCTTTCGATATCAAGGGTCTGGCCGTGGATGATTTTCGTCAGGGCATCGCTTAAAAGCTCACGGTGCTCCAGTGGAATTGCGGAAAGAGATTTCAAGACTCGCTGAATGTTGCTTAAGAGCATCTTTTCCGGGCCGTCCGCCTGCGCAGTCACGCAAGCTGCAACATCTAAGGTGCCTCGCATTTGGCGGTTCGTAATGCATTCAAGAAGCCGCTCCAGAACCCGGATTCGTTCTGACGGCGGCAAACGATTTGTGTCCGCGATCGTGTCCGACCCACGCGCAAGCAGATAGCCTAGGGCTATCGTGAGGCGAATCCGTTTCGGAAGGAATCGCACGCTGATATAGAAAGAACGAGAGACCTCTTTGAGAAGAGCGAATAGCTCGGCTTCACCTGACATCGACTACCTCAATCCTGTTGAGATCGGCGTTCCCTAATCCGTACGTAAAGGCGGTTGGGAGATATTTCGCTATTTTCGAAGCAGGCTCCATCTGAGCCTCAATTCGCCATTGATCAATCATCTTTAACGCGATCGCATCTAAAGCCACTGGGTCCTTGCTGGCGTACAATGTTCCGTAATGGATTGCATAATTCGCATCTCCGATCGGTGCGCCCGCGTAGAGTGCGATCAGACCGTCCATGACATTCAAAACGACTTTATCACCCACCCGCGGGTCCGCGTAAGCCTCCGGAATCGAGGGATCGCCGTTGACAGGATCCTGAACCAGCCTGCGCCAGTTATCGAGGTTCTGGATCGTCATGTTGAACAGCGCGCCGGAAAGGCCGCAGAGGAAATGATCGGACAAGACCGGCACGTTGATCACTTTTGTGACAGCGTGGGTCAAAATCCTACTGAGGTGGCTCTCGTCACTGAGATTGTCCAGGTTCCGAGGTCTTTTCTTCTCGTTTTCTTGTCGATCAGGCGTCTCTTCTCCCTTCAAAATATCCGGCGGTTTGCGGACAAAAAGAAGGTCACCGTATATTAGCTTTCCGCTAATCGGAGAGGTGATTACGGCTTTTGGATCGTAGTTTCCCTCACTCCACATCAGACGATAGCCGCCAGCCTTTGAGCGGAAACCAGCTAGCTTTAGCAGATTCTCTTCACGATCCCAGACCACGATATTTTGCGGCGGTATTCCGGCGTCCGTCAAGCCGGCAACGATTGCGTTTACTACGGCGGGATGAGTGCTGAAGAGAGGGGCACCGTTCGCACAGACTTTGATCCCGACAATGTCCGACGGCTTGACCAGTGTCTCCCAGGCGGATGATACCGTCTGCTGGCCGGTTATAGCCATAACGAGATCGTCGACCATTCGCCGAACCGTCCCGGGGTTTGGTTCATAGTCTGCGATCGCTTGCGAGTTCTCGACGCGGTAAACGACCGATCGCGCCAAGACCCGCGCTGGTGTTGGCTGCGGCTCGACCGCTTCCTGGGGGGATTCCGGTAAAGCGTTAGACACCGGAGACGGTTGCGACGACTGTCCTCCCAACCAGATCGGATCGGCAACAAGTCCACAAATCAATAACGTGACTACTGCTCGGAACACGAGGCTGCATTATATTCACCTTCATGCAAATCCAAAACGGAATTGAGGCTCAATTGCATCACCTCTACGTCCACATTCCTTTTTGTCCGAAGGTTTGCCCGTATTGTAGCTTTTACAAAGAAGCTTCCGACCGAAATAAGACTCAGGACTTCCTGGATTCAATCCTGCTGGACCTCGAGCGGCGCCTTCGCGAAATGCCCGGTTGCCGCTTGGAAACCATTTTTTTCGGCGGTGGCACTCCATCCGCGCTTTCAGTCAAACAGCTGGATTTTCTTCTCTCCGGGCTCCATCGGCGTCTCGATCTTTCACGGTTGCGCGAATGGACGCTCGAAATGAATCCTGCAACGGTGTCCTTGGAAAAGGCGCTAATGTTGCGTGATTTCGGAGTGAATCGAATCAGCATAGGCGTGCAATCCTGGGATCCAGAGATGCTGAATCGGCTGGGCCGGGTTCATTCGGCCCAGCAAGCCGAGCGTTCCTTTCACATCGTGAGGGAGGCGGGATTCACGAATTTGAACCTCGATTTGATTTTTGGAGTGCCTGGGCAGTCCATCGAGACATGGCAGCGGACTGTGGAAAAGACCGTCAGCCTGGCTCCCGAACATATCTCGGCATACTGCCTGACATTCGAAGAGGACACAGAATTTTTCAGGCGATTCCAGAGCGGCGAGATGACTCAAGACGCCGAGCAGGACGCGAGCTTTTATGAATTCACGATGGCCAACCTTGCAACCGCAGGTTACAGCCAGTACGAGATCTCCAACTACGCGAAACCGGGTTATGAATGTCTCCATAACCTCGCATACTGGCTCGGCCGGAACTACCTCGGTTTGGGACCCAGCGCTTTTTCAACGATCGGCGAAAGGCGATGGCAAAACACTCCAGATACCAGCCGGTACATCGAA
>DASZGG010000318.1:0-9382 GCA_035939025.1 Chthoniobacterales bacterium
GCGGTCGTGACCAAGCCCGAGATCGCGCAAGCGCTTGCCTCTCGCATTCATTTCAACACTTTTGGCGGAAATCCAGTTGTCTGTGCGCAGGGACGCGCTGTCCTTCAGGTCATTGATCGCGAGCATCTTCAGGAGAACTCGCTTCACGTAGGCAAGCATTTGCAGGAGGGATTTCGCAAATTATCAGCAAAACATAACATCATCGGCGACGCCCGTGGCAAAGGTCTGATGCTTGGTATTGAACTTGTCAAAGATCGAACAACAAAGGAGCCTGCGAAAGACGAGTGCGCGCAGGTTCTCGAAACAGCGAAAGATTTAGGCCTCTTAATTGGAAAGGGAGGGCTGTTCGGTAATACCCTCCGCATCAAGCCTCCGATGTGCTTCACACGCGCCGACGCCGATTTCATGCTGGAAGTTCTCGATATCGCGTTTTCCAGTCTCTAGCCTGCATCGCTCACAAATCCTTAGAGATTTGTGCGCGATGCAGGCTGTGGCAGCAGAATTCCCCGGCTGCGCCGAGGAATTCTACTGCTTTTTGGAGAGAAGATTTAAAACTCCTTGCTTCGATTCAATCGATACGTAACCGATCCGGCGGCTGCCGGGCTCTGCATATCTCGACGCTTCTTTTTGCCGCTTTTGCCCCAGCCACTAGCCACTAGCCACTAGCCACTTCTAAGGGTGCGCCGGGATAGGGGCCATTTCGCCCCGCGCAATTTTTTCTTGATACTCATCCCAGGTGAGACTGTCCCGCCCTGTATCTACGCTAACCATACTTATGCATCCCTGCACGGGACAGACCAGCGCGCAAAGGTTGCAGCCCACACACGACTCTTCGACGATTTCGGGGATTGGCTTCCCAGGCACTCTGCCCGGTCCGAGCCCTAATCCATTGGGCTCGATCAGCCGTATCGCTTGATGGGCCCCATCTTCACAGGCGATGTGACAAAGATTGCATCCGATACATCGATCGTAGTTGATGATAGCCATTCGTTTGTAGTTCAGATCGAGATATTTCCATTCCTTAATTCGGCTAACCGCACGGCCGCGCAACGAATCGACCGAACGAATTCCCTTTGAATCGAGATAATTGCTGAGCCCATCGATCAGATCCTCAACGATTCGAAACCCGTAGTGCATCACCGCCGTACAAACCTGTAAACTCGTGGAACCGAGAGCAATGAATTCCGCCGCATCCCGCCAGGTCCCGATGCCGCCGATACCCGAAATGGGAAGTTGAAGATCCGGGTCAGCGGCACACGCTTGGACCATTTGCAAAGCAATTGGTTTCACCGCCGGTCCGCCATAGCCACCGTGCGAACTGAATCCGTCGACAAACGGTTCGGGAACGAATGTGTCGAGATTGACCTGGGTGATCGAGTTGATCGTGTTAATAAGCGATATGGCGTCGGTGCCGGCGCGTTTTGCCGCCTTGGCCGCTGCTGTGATGTCAGTAATATTCGGGGTCAACTTTACGATGACCGGTCTCTGGGCTGCTTCCATAACCCATCCAACAATTGTTTCAATGACATCAGGATTTTGGCCCACGGCAGAGCCCATGCCACGTTCGCACATGCCATGCGGACAGCCGAAATTCAGCTCCATTCCGTCAACTCCCGCGTCTTCGCTTCGTTTGACGAAATCATGCCAGTCTTCGCGTGTCTCGACCATCAGTGAGGCGATGACCGCACGGTCAGGCCAGAATTTTTTAATCTCTGCAAGTTCACGAAAATTGGTTTGCGGAGAACGATCGCTGATCAGTTCAATATTGTTAAAACCCGCCATCCGCGTTCCACCAATATCGATCCCGGAATAGCGTGACGACACATTCACGATGGGTTCGCCGATCGTTTTCCATACCACCCCACCCCAGCCGGCTTCAAAGGCTCGATGCGCTTGATAGGCCGTATTTGAAGGAGGACCCGAGGCGATCCAAAACGGGTTGGGGGATTGGATACCTGCGAGGTTAATTGAAAGATCAGCCATGGTGTTCTGCCTCACTAAAGTAGAGTTTTTCAAGCTCGTGAGCGCGAATCGGCGCCTCTAAACCGGAACCGCGAGCGTCGCCATTTACCCCCAGACGTGATGGTTGTCGCGGAGCCGGAATATCCGATTGTCCGAGAAAAGCGTGGATCCCGTGAGCAGCTTTTTTCCCTTCGCCAACCGCATTGACAACTTCCCTGCCACCGTTCGCGCAGTCACCGCCCGCAAACAGGTGTGCCACGGACGTTTGACCTGTCAAAGGGTTGCGTTCAACCACGCCACGTTTATCAAGACGAAGTGCCGGAAAATTCTGCGTGAGCCATACCGATTGTTTTGATTGGCCGACCGCTTTCAATACCATGTCTGCGGACTCGGTGAATTCAGAGCCGGGAATCAACGTCAATTGCCCATTCTTGCTCGTCTCCGTCCGGACGAATTTGACTGCGCAAACCTGACCCGCTTCATCCCCAACCAATTCGATCGGGGTGACGTTGAAATAGAAGGTCGCGCCGTCGTGCTGAGCCAATTCATATTCAAAATGGTACGCCGACATTTCGGCCTCGGACCGTCGATAAGCCACGATGCCTTTCTGTGCACCCAGTCGTTTAGCCTGGGTAATCGCATCGATGGCTGTGTTGCCGCACCCGATAACAATCACGGAATTGCCAACAGCGACTTCGGGCAGTGGCTTCGAGTGAATTTCTTCGATGAAATCGAGGGCGTCATGCACCCCGTGAAGCTCTTCTCCCGGAATCCGGAGAGCCTGCCCTTCGCCGAGGCCGATCCCGATGAAAAGCGCGTCGAACTCCTGTTGCAGGCGCGCTGCGGAAATGCCTTGGCCGACTTCAATGCCGCATCGGATCTCGACACCCAGTCGCTCGACCATGGCTATTTCTTCAAGACTGATCTCCGGCTTCATCTTGTAGTAGGCGATGCCATAAGTGTTCAAGCCGCCCGGCAACGGCTTCTTTTCAAAGATCACAACGCTGTGGCCGAGTTGGGCTAGTTCTGCCGCGCATCCGACCCCGGCGGGTCCCGCGCCAATCACGGCGATCCGCTTCCCGGATTTCTTGGTAGGGGCTTTCAACACATCAATCCCGCGTTCGTAAACGTAGTCCGTCGCAAACCGTTGGAGACGCCCGATTTTGATCGGATCCCGTTGCCGATCGACCATCACACAGGCCCCTTCACACAAGACTTCAGTCGGGCAAACGCGAGCACAACTTGCTCCAAGAATGTTCGCCGAAAGGATGGTCCGCGCTGAGCCGATGATATTTTCGGTTTCGATTTTCTTGATGAACGAAGGAATATCGATTCCGGTTGGGCAGGCCATGATACAGGGAGCATCGAAACAAAACAGACAACGAGACGCCTCTACGGCGGCTTCCTGTGGCGTATAGGGCGATTGCAGTTCAGCCATATTTTCAGCCACGATCTGAGCTGGAAGTTTTGCCGAAAGGGGTTTCATCGTAGATCCAGTTCGCTCAAGAAATTTACCGGCTCCTTTTCACCAGCTGCGAAAGCGTCACGGCAATCACCAATGCGCCGCCGTAAAACAGGTTCTGCACGTACGTTTGAACTCCCTCAATCGTGACTCCGCTGATTCCGAATGCGAGAAAATAGACGGCAATGATCGAGCCCCAAGGGTTGAACCGCCCCGGCGCAATACTGGTCGATCCGAAGAACGCGGCAGCCATCCCGGGCAGTAGATAGGTGAGGCCGGAACCTGGGTCAGCCGCCCCGGTGGTTCCCGAGTAAAGAATTCCAGCAAAGGCATTAAGTATTCCCGCCGAAATGAGCGCGTTTCTTTGCACTTTTTCCACTTTGATTCCGGTTAGTCGGGCGACTGAAGGTGAGCGACCCACAAATAAAAGTCGGCGCCCGATAGCCGTGAAGTCCATCACATACCATAGAGCGATGCAGGTGATGAGTCCGTAGTAAAATTCCAATGGAATGCCGAACAATCGGTAAACCGCCACCAGATTCACTAATTGATCCGAAACTCCGCTGATGGTCTGGGAATCGCTGATCCAAAGCGTGATCCCGTTGAGTATCGTTCCCACTCCCAATGTGACAATGAGCGAGTTGAGTCCGATTTTGATGATAAAAAAACTGTTAACCCAGCCCACAACAATTCCGACCCCAAGCGCCGCTAACAATGCCCATCCGATCGGAACGCCAAGATTAACATTCAGCACCGCAATAAGCATATTGCAGAAAACGAGCACGCTCGCCGCCGAAAGGTCGTAGATGTCCGTCCCCAGCGTGATCACCAGCGACAGCGTCAAGACCACCAGAACCGCCTGCGACCCCAGCACCGCTGAAACATTGGACCATGTCAGAAAGCGCCCAGGAGCCACTGCATTAAACACCAGAAGCAGGATAATAAACGCTCCTATTAATCCATACTTTTCAACCTGCCGGCTCAGGTTGCCGAACGAATGGTTGTTTGGTGTCATAGATAGGAGCCGTCTGGTATTATTGCGACCTTAATTTTTGGTTTATACCATGTGGCAATGGTGAGCGATATCCTCTTTGGTCAGTTGGGTTCCGACCAATTCTTTCACTATCCTGCCATGGCTGAATATCAGTACTCGGCTGCAAAGATTCGCCAGTTCTTCATAATCGGAACTCGCACAAATAATCATCGTCCCGGTTGCCGCTTGTTTTTTTAAGATTTGATAGATTTGCTGGCGAGCGCCCACATCCACTCCCTGCGTCGGTTCGCGCAATAAGATTATTTTTGGTTTGGTCTGCAGCCATTTGGCTAAGAGAACTTTCTGCTGGTTTCCGCCGCTAAGATTGCCAACCCGGTTTTCAGGATCCACCGGCCGCACATCAAATTCCTCAATCAGATTCTCTACGGTTCTTCTCAAGTTTGAATGTTGAAGGCGCCAGGGCCCGAAGTGATTCAGAACCGGTAACGAAATATTTTCGACAATGCTCAAATCTTCCACGACGCCCTCGCCCCGCCGATCGACCGGGATCAACGCTATTCCCTTCTCGACGGCCTCTGATGGATTGATGTCGGTTAGAGAAAAAGATGTTTCCCTCATTCTTAAGGTGCCTGCGGCTGCTCGTTTCGCACCGAACAACAAATAGGGAACGTCTGCGAATCCGGATCCTAAAAGACCGCTCATTCCCACGATCTCGCCCTCTCTGATATCGAAAGAGATTCCGCGGACATATTCAGCAGTCAGGCCGGTCACCGTTATAGCCGGTGTTGCGTTCTTCAAACTCTGCGTTCCCGAAGCGTTTCCGCTCTCCATCGATAAAGGATGGCCGATTATCTTTTCGATCAGGTCGGACTTCGTCACCTCTTTTGAAACAAAGGTGCCAACCACTGCCCCATCTCGAATAACGGTGACCCGATCCGTGAGGTCGAGTACTTCGTCCAAATCGTGCGAAACGAACAGCACACTGGCACCTTGGGACTTAATCCGTCTGGCCAGGATAAACAATCGTTCAACGTCCGTTCTCGCCAAAAATGGAGTAGGTTCGTCAAGAACCAGCAAACCTCTTCGCTGTTTTATCTCATCCAGAGCGTTCGAATCGTTTGGATAGGACCTTTCCAAGACGGAAACGTTTTCCGCACTGGAAGAAGCCGGTTTGGCCAGCAAACCGTTATGGCCTCTTCTCATGCCGTCCATCGCGCGCAGGATGGCCAGAAGAGCGCGCGAACCAATATCGACTTCTTCGATCTTCGTCAGTGGATCCAGGTCGAGATCAAATTCTTCAAGAAGCTCTTTAGTCGCGCGGATCTCATCTTTCCACGAAATATACCATCTCGGTCTAAGACAGAGATCGTTGACGCGAAGATTTTCGAGAACCGTTAATGAGGGTATGAGCGCCAGGTCCTGGTGTACGAAGCTAATCCCATATTGGCTGTAATCGCCCGGACGCAAGGGTAAGCGCACTGGTGCTCCATCGATTGAGAGCCGGGAACCGGCGTCTGGTTCGTAATAACCGGCGAGGACCTTGATCAGAGTAGATTTGCCGGAACCATTCTGGCCGACTAACCCATGAATTTCACCGGCCAACACGTCCAGGGAAACTTTGTTCAAAGCTCGCGTGGCTCCGAACGTTTTCGAGAGCGCAGCAAACGAGAGCCGCGCCGGAACGTTATTCACCGTTGCAAACTCGCGCCGTTCGCCCTCCCTGATCATTGAATACCCGAGTTCCTCATTTCCCCAAGCCCCAGAGCTTGTGAAACCCGTTCACGTACTCGGTTCCGTACCCCGTATTCGCTTTTGGTGGATGCCCGACGGTATCGGCATTGGTCGAATCAAAAATATGAACCGGCGTATGGGGATCTTTCACAGGTTCCAAACCGCCTATCACACGCATCTCGGCATCCATGATGCCGCGCGCAGACCAATCTAGACTCTCTCCGACATCCATATCGACTTTACCCTGCTGAACGTACCCGATGACAAACGGGGTCCCGTTGAACGAGGTGATTTTAACTCGATTAGATGCGCCGGTGAGCGTGATAGCCGGCACCACGAATTGTGACATACTATCGTAGACCGGAATGATGAAATTCAGATCCGGATTTCCTTGAATCGCGGACTGAACGGTTGGTTGAATTTTGCTAGCCCAATCTGTGATCGGCACATTCACATAAACCACTTTGGCATCCGGAAACAGATTAAATTCCGCCTTCATCGCTTCCACCATGGCGGCGGTGGAAAAAACTTCATCCGAGGTGATCACCAGGACATTTGGTTTGCCATTCGTTCTCATAATGGCCCATTCCGCCAACAGGCGCGCCCCAGTCTCATAGTCACTGGGCACATTCGAAGTCAGATAGGGTACAGTCGTCTGTTTTATCCCACTGTAATGCGATGAAACGACTTTCACGCCTCCTTGGGTGGCGGTTTCGATCTGGGTTTTTAGGATCCGCGGGTCCGCGCCAGCTAGTAAGTCAATCAAATCGAATTTCTGGGACACTGCATAGTTCATTCCGTTCTGCCACTCAGGAATAAGTCCTTGATTTTTCCATTCCATGAATTTAAACCCAACTTCTTTGGAGACGTTATCAAAAGCCTGCTCCAAAGTCGTGATAAAAGGAATCGCGCTGGAGACGGGAATGCTGATGATGCGCTTGTTTTGCATCACCTTTTTGGCATCGAAAGCTGGCCCGGGCGGCACGAATTTCGGTAAGACTTTGTAACTTTCAATATCCTTTCGGATCGCTTCGAGATCAGCCGATTGCGCCTGTGCAAAATGGATGATCGAGAAACAAACGAGACCGGTTAAACAGAAATATCTGGCTGCAGTTTTCATGGATGGAAATAGGTTGTAGCACGAGGCAGGTAGATCTTTCGGTGGTTTTCTAGCCAGAGTGGCTCAATAGAAACTCCAGCTTGTTCATAATACCGATGCTTGATTCTAAGCGAAACCGTTTAGAGCGCCGAAACCGCAGGTTTCCGAGGGGGATTCATCTTTCTAGTAATCAGGTCACCGGCATCGCGTCAATCTCAGGTTAAATACGCCAAAGCATTTGCTATGCCGTAAGCGAAAGCTCCAGCTTTTGCCCCTCATTTTGCCTCCTCATCAAGACGGCAAAAGCTGGAGCTTTCGCTTACTGGCTACCGCTTCGAGCGATTTAAGGCCGTTTTCGATCACATCCAGACCATGCGCTAGTACTGCCGCTCTATCCACTTCATAGTTTTGGTCGCCAAGCGGTCAAGCGCCTGAACGGCCAGCGCAACGTGGTCTTCCTTAGTGTCCTCGATTTTGTTGTGGCTGATTCCCCTCAGGGATTGGACGAACAACATCACGGTCGGTATCCCGCCCCGAGCGACCTCGGCAGCGTCGTGCAGTGGACCCGACGGCATTCGATAAGACGAACCCGTCACGTCCTGGATGACCTGCTCACACAGCTCAATTAACGCGGGATGGAAAGGAACGGGTTCGATGTTCCAGATGCGAGACCATTCCACCGTGCAATTCTCTTCCAAGGCAAAGCGCTCACTTGCTTCGCGCGCTTCCTTCAGCAGGTTTCCCAGTACTTCTGCATCCAGGTCACGTTGGTCGAGCGTCGTTTCACAGCGCCCGACAACGGCCGTAACAATGCCAGGAAAAGTTTTGACGCTGCCCATGGTGCAAACCGCGTCGGGATGTTTGCCGGCGATGGGTCGAATTTCAAGTGCCAGCTTGGCTGCCGGGGCCAGGGCATCCCGTCGCGCGCCCATCGGTGTAGATCCTGAATGTGCCTCCTCGCCACGGAAAGTCACGGTGTAACGTTCAACGCCTTTGGTTCCCAGGACAACGGCGAGCGGCAGGGCCAAGCGCTCCAGGATGGGACCCTGCTCAATGTGTAGTTCAAGGTACGCCGCGGCCCCCTCGCGCTCGTGTGTTGCCTCTCCAATAGAATCGATATCAACACCGCACTTCTTTAACGCATCCTCCAGCCGCACGCCGTTACGGTCTGTAAGTGAACGGTCCGACTCAATGGACGCAGTGCCGGCAAAGGCTGATGATCCGAAGAGACTGCGCCCGAATCTGGCCCCTTCTTCGTCGGCCCAGTCCACCAGGCGAACGGTCACCGGAGGGCGGCCTCCACTTTCATCGATGATCCGCCGCATGACCGCGAAACCCGCAAGGACCCCCAGCGCGCCATCGAGCCAGCCGCCATTGGGAACGGAATCAAGGTGGCTGCCGAGAATCAGACACTTTTTCGAGGTTCCTTGTAAGGTTACCCAGTGGTTTCCCGCGGCATCATAATGGTGTTCCACCGGCAATCCTTCGAGCTTGGACTCAAACCATCTCCGCGCTTGCAGCCAGGTATCGGTCCAGGCTACTCGCTGCGCACCCTCAGCGTTGGCGGTAAGCTCGCGCAATTCTTTCAGCAGCGCCAGGGTCTCCATCCCATTCGCCGACATGTTAATTGCTCCTCCAGTTAATGACAGGCTCTCGACGCAAGAGTTGGCCGCGACCCCTCTCGCCGACAAAGTTACCGTCGCGAACTTGTATCTTCCCGCGCACCGTTACGACTGCCGGTCGTCCTTCCACCGCGAATCCTTCAAAGCCGCTGTAATCGCTGTTGATGCGTTGTGTGCGGGCGGAAATAACTCCGCGGTAGGTTGGGTCGAAAATGACTAGATCGGCATCACTTCCGACTGCGATGGTGCCCTTCCGAGGGAACAGGCCAAACAGTTTTGCGGGACGTGTGCTCAAGGCGTCAACAAAACGATGGACGTCCATAAGTCCGCGATTTACGCCATACGTATACATCAGACTGACGCGCTCTTCGATGCCCGGCATGCCATTTGGAATTTGCGTGAATGCATCCCGGCCGAGGAGTTTCTGCTCTTTGTCAAAAGGGCAATGGTCCGTGCCGACCGTATCGATTAGCCCTGAAGCAAGTGCACTCCAAAGCGCCGGCTGATTCCTT
>DASZGG010000319.1:0-14381 GCA_035939025.1 Chthoniobacterales bacterium
GATTAGACATCAGAGCATAGGTCAAGACCCGTACGCCGCTAAAGGCCTCCAGCCTTCGCATCAGTAGGACAAATCTTTCGGCCTCTGGGGAACCGTGGCCGGCGGTCTGGAAAATGAATTGACGGTCGACCACTCTGGAAATGCAGTGGTAAAAACTCTGACCCTCAGCCTTGACGCGCGGGAACCTCATGGGAGTGAAGCGGATTGTACAGAACAAAAGATAAAAGTGTAGCTAAAATACACGCTCGCCTGCGATATTTGACCTGTCCCTACCGCATCCACCGTCCCTACCGCATCCACCTCCCAACCGGATCGAGACTGATCGGCACGGACATATCATTTATGAGTCCACTCCCGCTGCTCGTCACTCTCGACGGCAGGCTCGAATCGCCGCTCTCTTCGAGCGCTTGCTCCCTGACGGCATGCCTTTCACCGAATGCGCCATTTCGACTGCCGACGGCGTCAAGGCAACCGACGTTGCCTGGCTCAGGCAACAGCGTTCGGAGATCGACGAGGAACCCGTCCTTTTCACTCGCGCACCGGAAATCTGCGTCGAGATCTTTTCGCCATCTAACACACCAGCCGAGATCGACGAAAAACGTGCGCTCTATTTCGACGCCGGCGCCACGGAAGTCTGGATTTGCAACCTCGACGGTTCGATCACTTTTTTTCTTGATCCAGATGATGAGGCTTCTACTTCTGCTCTTTGCCCGGCGTTCCCAGACCGGATTCCTTAAAGGCCGGCTTCATCGTTTTGGTCATGGTCCCGCAGAGTTATCTCGCAGAGGTTATGGCGATCGTGGGAAGTGCGACTGATTTTTTGGCTACGTGTGCGTGTGCGGAATTGGGCTACTCGCCCGCGCTTCGAAGCCGAAGGGCCTCTTCCAAGGAAATTGCTTGTCGTGCCGCCAACCGTACAGCCTGTTCGAAGAGAGTCTTTTCGCCGCGTGCGCTCATTAAAGAGCGAATTTCGCGGGGCGACTGATTGAGGGTAATGGCCTGCTCGATCTCCTGATCGACCACCAGGGCTTCAAATATCGCGGTGCGGCCGATGTATCCTTTCCCTTGACACTTCGGGCAACCCGTCCCTCTGAGGAGCGTGGTCGCCTCTTCGAGCCATTCAGGTTTTATGCCGGTCGCACTGAGGTACTCAATGTTAGGAATCGGCACTTCCTCCGGACAAGCGGGACACAACTTTCGGACCAGGCGTTGATGAACACCGAGTTTTAAAACCGAAGCGGTGTAATGGATTGGAACCTTGAAGTACTCCAGCCTGTGGGGGATATGAGCTGCCGAGTTGGTGTGCAGGGTGGAGATGACTCTGCAGGCAATATTGAAGATCCCGATTAAGGCTTCGCCGGTTTCCGCATCGCGAATCTCCTGAATCACTGCGATACAGGGAGCGCGTCGATGCAGCGACCGGGTGAAGGAAGGAAATGTGTAGCGCCCTCCCTCACTGATTTCGTCCTGGGTAGCCCACGGAATAACAACCTCAATTGGGCATTCGCCGGTGATGATGTTCATTCGCCTGGCCGGCTGTTCCTTGAGCATAGAGTAGATGCTCGTCGATTTGCCAGATCCTGCGGGACCCGTGAAAATCATTAACCCTTGTGGGCTGGCGATGAATTCCCGAATCGCAGTACAAAGATAAGGCGCCATGCCTAACGCCTCCATGGTCGGAATAAAATTAATGTCTGCTTGCAACCGCAGGATCGCCGTTTCCATGTTAAAGTTAAAGGTCGTGTTGATACGAAACAGATATTCTCGGCTCTCGTATTCTCGGCGGAACTGGCCGTCTTGAGGCTTGTCACTTTTGGAGGTATCAAGCCGGGCCTGGGTTTTAAGGAAGCTAAGAACGTTTTGCCCGATATCGACTAGTTCTACAGGCTCCGTCCAGTCTCCATCTACTTTGAATTTGATCCTGAGCGTCCGGTTGTGGGCAAGGCTCTGAAACATTAGATCAGAAGCGTTGCAATCAATAGCCCTGGCCAATGCGATTTCGACCACGTCTTCCGGTTGACGATTTGAAACATTCTTTTGCAGGCTCTGCAAATCGATCCGTTTGGGCTTCTTCGCGTCAGGCAATTGAGCGGTGTCAATTCGCACCGATGCCGCGAATTTCTTAATATTCGCGGCGTCGCTGGCAACTCGGCCGATCCATTCTTTAATCAAGTTCTCGTCCGCGAGGACGTCGGTGAATATTGTGCCAGGGCTATGCAGCCCTTGTGAAATAAACGCTTTGCTTTGCGGGGAAAGAGGTTTAGCGACCGCCATTGTCAAAAACGGTTTGTGCCAGCTCAAAGGGACGAGCGTGAAGTGCTGCATCCTACCCAGGCCGAACTCTTGAATCAGCTCGCGATTGGGAACGAACGTGCGCAAATCGATCCACGGCCGGGAGTGTTTGTCCGCGTAGTCCAACAAAATCCCCTTCATGGTTTCCCGGGGAAGTCGCGGGACTGTCCGGAGAGGTTGCCGGGCCGTTGCCAGAAATCTGCGGACGGCCTCCGGTTCAGCCCACAAACAGGATACGCGCCGTGCGGCAAAAAATTCATTTAAGGCGGCCCAGTAGGGCGTTCGCATCTGCAGCTCTAAGCCGGGAATCCAGCTGACCACCGTGACCTCGTTCGCAACGGGATCACCGGGTTTAAACCGGTAGGAGATAGGCACGATCGGGACAGGTACCGGCGGGATATTAACCTGTTCAAGGGCGGCGGGAAAATAAGTTTCGAAATCGATCGCGGTGGGCGCCATCTGGCGGTTGGAGCGAAAGATGCTCACAAAGAGCTCGTGACTTGATTTGGGAGCGTTTTCGTCGACCTCGGCATTCTCGACGAGCAACTCATAGAAGGAGCGTTGTTGCCACGCTTCTTCGAGCGTGTTGCTCTGAGAAAGGAACTCGATGTACTGGAGAACCTGTCCGGTGGCGACCTCGATTTCGGCGCCCTCCAGATTGAAGGCTTTGGTTAAGACCGCCTGAATCAGAATGCTCAGAGGCTCAGCCATCCAGAATTGGTCGGATCGAGGTGGATTTTCTTGTGGCATGTAGCTCTTTTGATTGTTGGATTACCGGTTGACCCCTACACACTAATTTACCGGGACCGCAGACACCCTTTTGGCCGTAATGGAGGCAGCTTTCGGTACTCCAAGGTTATTGAATCCGCCTGCGACGGAAACCGCAAGAGGGCTTACGATCGCCATATCGCTGGGAAGATTGGCAGCGTTCGTGATAAGCACGACTGCATTGGGATTCGAAGATGAAATGTAAAAGCTGTTGCGGCCGGCCGAAGGGGGCTCTTTTAATACATTAAAGATAATAACTGGGGCGCCGGGATTGGTGGGGGACACAAAACAGGTAAAAGCGCTTTTCTCTTGCGAGCTGGCCGGCGCGCCAGAAGCACTGCTAACAGTGATCGTGCCATTGTTCTCAAGTACTATCCGGCTGCACTGTCGCCACAGCTGTTGTTGCGCAATTGGATTATTGGCGGGACGGGAGTCTTGAGCCGTCATCTCGTTGATGTCGGCAGCTTCAACCATACTCATCGGCAGATCACTCCCACTTAAAATGTTGGATCGCTCGACCGATCGGGACATGGCGAGCCACTCGTTGTTGGTGGTCGATTCAAAGGGGAGGTTTGCCTGTGGTTGGTTTGGACCGGATTGAGCAAAAAGCGATCCGTTATGCACAAGGCTGATGTTGCCGGCTGCCGTCACCGGATAAATCGAGATATATTTTCCTCCCCAAACGATAAGATCCCCTTCCGAATGGACCCGACCAACGATTGGCATAAACGGAGACGCGACCTGGAAGCTTGCTGAGGAGAAGAGGGTAAACTCGGATACGGGAATTTGACGTACGCTGATCTGCGGGGTAAGCGCCATAGAGGGTAAAGCAAACCTGCTATCGGTTGGGCTCGATAGGGTGCTCTGGGCGTCGGCCGTTACAGTGAACGTGTTCACGACTGCCGCTACCCCGCGAAACGGGTCATCTGGAGCGGTTAGAGATTGGAAACTGTTGTGGGTTTGCGTGGCCCATATTTGATTGTTCGGCGTTTGGGCCGTGGCCTGGAGATTGAGATTGTAGTAGCCGGTTTCCTTGGATCCGTGCGTCTGGGTTTGATCGGTGTCGAGGCTTCCGACATCGAGCCAAGCTTGTTGCTGGAGCTGCTGAATGGCTGATTGGCGAATTGCCTCCAGGCTAAATTCGGTACTGGCAACGGCACGGTCCCGGTACTGGGTTTTTAACGCTCTTTCCCGAGCGGCGTTCGCTATCTCAAATAGAGCTCCTCCAATGAGACCGAGCACTGCTACTGTACAAAGCAAGATCACGAGGACGTTCCCCTGGACTTGCCTCACGCGGCGCTGGTCGTCAACGCATCCTGAGAGGGGTTCCATAAGCCTCGCAATCTAGTAGTTCGTAGGTGCTCTGGACCGTCCAATGTGCTTGAACTAATCCCAAATCTTGGGCAAATACAGTTGGGTTTCCGGTAGTGAACACGACTTTATTCAACAGTGACCGTTGTTGATCCAGGCTGTTCTCGTAGCGGGCAAGCGTCTGCGCTACCGGATCGTATACGAAGATTTGGGCGACTAGCGTAGCGTCTGGCAATTGATCCACAAAGACCAAAACATTGCCGTTGACGGCCACGTTGGCCACGGGGTCGGCCAGGTACGCCGTTCGGTCGGCGTAGATGGCCCAACTGGTTGCAGATTTTCCTGCTTGTGTGAAGCTTGAGGCAAAGCGTTCAGACTCGTCCGAAGCGCGTGTCTCCTCGACCGTGATGTAGCTGCGTTTCAGGACACCGGTGAGCGTGTCGGTGATGACTCCCGTGGCCACTGCCGAGAGCAGCAAAGCAACCAGCGCTTCAATGAGCGTAAAGCCGCCTGGGACACTGATCCTAGGTTTTGACCCGGGTGAGTGCATTAGTGCGAATTGTTTCCCGGGAGCTATCCGTGGATACAGGTTGGGGATTGGTGTTATAGGTGAGGGTTAAGACAATTTCTTTTACTTCGGCAGCGGTGCCGGCGTTTGTTGTGGTAACCGCCACTGTCACGTTGAAGGGGTAGATTTGTTTGTAAGTTCCGGTGGTCGGATCGAGGGGATGGAGCAAAAAGCCGGAGCGTAACTGAGCCCCGTCGGCAGGCAGTCGATCATAGGATATGTAGGCCGCATAATCGCTGCTTTCCCGCAGAATTTGGGTCACGCGAGCATCGATTCTGGCCCTATCGCACTTGTATTCGGCCAGTCGCCAGAAATTGAGAACGCCGACCATGACCGTGGCGACGGCCAACAACCCGATCAATGGGTCAATGAGTGCAAAGGCGGCACGTGGGTTCCTGCGGATGATCGGCGCTTGCATTCCCGAGGAGAAAAGTTGAACAGCAAAAGAAAGAAGCTTATTGGCGTTGTCCCGTTGTAGCTGCTTTCTTTGGTTTTGCTTGTTGAAAGTATACCGCTTTACCCATTGGCTGTTTTCCTTCGCGTCCGGTGCGGATTGGAGGTGGTTCTCCGGGCAGATCCCCGAGATTGTCTACCGAGTCGGCTTCGTCTTGCCCAAGGCGATCGGTGCGCTTAAAGGTTCCTTGGACGATTCTTGGCCACACGATAATGATGAGGTTTGTCCGGTCCTTGTTTTTCTGGCGCCAACTAAAGAGATAACCGAGAATCGGAATCCGGTGCAAACCAGTAACCCCATTGGTCAAATAATTATCCGTATCTTCCGTTATGCCGCCAATGACCGCGGCCTCACCGCTTCGGACTTCGACGTCAGCCGTGGCGGATCTGGTCGAGATAACCGGGACCGTGGTATTTGTTCCGGGCTGCGCAGCAGAAGTTCCCGATTGCGTAGAGAGCGCCGGGTTAATCTTCAGGTCGATGATGTTGTTGGCTAAGATCCGCGGAACGACATCGATAGTCAAGCCGGTCGTAAAGACGTAGGGCGTAGTCGTTGCCTGGACATTAGCGGTTGCGGCGGTTTGTAGAAATATCGTTTGGTTCGTTACTGACCTGATTTGTACGGGCTCGCCCGTACGGGTATAAGTGACCGGCGAGTTGGTGGATTTTAGTTTACCGCGTTGGGACAAAGCGTGAATCGTGGCCTGGACAGTGGGAAATTGCAAAATCAAGCCGTTATGGAAAAACGCGCCTCCGAAACCACTCGAAAAAATGGTATTGGGCGGAGATCCGACGTTACCTGTCAAGGTGAACGTGGCGCCGTTTGCGCCCAGAGTGTTGCTCCAGTCCACCCCTCCAAATAGATCGTCACTGTTACTGACCTCCACGACGTAGGTGTTAATCTGGATCTGATTTTCCCGGCGATCCCAGAGGTTGATTTGCGCCGCTAAAGCCTCGTGTTCTTCGGGGGTGGCATTGACCATGATTGAATTGGTTGAGCGTTCAATCCAGACCCGATCTTCCTTATATTGCCCGCCTCCCGAGAGGGGATTGTCGAAAGGAAGGCCGGACACGAATCTTGGAGCCGATTGTTCGGTCCCCGCGGTGTAGAGCGTTTGGATTCCTCCATTCGCTCCACCGTTAACCTCCGGCGCGCCTGCATAGGCCGCCGAACCGGGTTGACTATTGCCGGTCGGGGGATAGGCCGGGTTATTGGGAGAGACAGGCTTAACGGTGATACCTAGATATCCTGCCACCGCCTGTTTTAGGTCTTCCGCGGCTTGGTACCGGAGCTTATAGGCACGGACTTCGTAATAGCTGGGTGCATTGATATCGGAGCGGCTCAAGGTTAAAACATCGGTTTTGCGACTAGTCCTGACTCTAAAGCCGCGAGCTTCTGCGACGGCGTAGAAGGCTTGGATGGGTGTCATGGAGGGCAATGTGAGCGAGATGCGCTCCTCCGGGTTGATGGCGGGCTCGATGTAACTGATTTGGGCTTCTTCCGCGAGGGCACGAAGCACCGTGCCGACCGGTTGATTGGTAAATCGGTGTGTACGAGGTTTGTTGGGATCAGCCGCTACTTCGGGTTGTGTAGTGTTTTGCTCGTCGAGTGCGTTTTGGAGATTGTCTAGGGCTGAGGCTTCGGGCGTGGGCGTGGCCTGGGCCACTGGTTGCCCATCCGGCGCGTTTTGCGGGGATTCCGGCCCGGGCAGCTGTTGAGCCCAGGCCGTGACTGTTAATAGCGGCAGCAATACTACCCGGATGAAGAGCCTTTTGCTAGTCACGGTTTTTTATCCTTGAGTTTTTTGGTTAGCTTGATCGTGGTCGACGGCTCGTCTGTCTCCAAAGGCAATTGGCAGATTGAGGCCCTAAATCCTGGAAGCTGGAAATCGACACCTACACTGCTGATCCTGCCGATCTCAATAGCGATGGCGTTCTCCGGGGTGCGTGTGAGCGTTAGACCAAAACTTTGTGCTAACTGATCTAACTCACGGAGAGTTTTGTCGTCGAGATCAAGAGGGACTGTGTCGCCTTGGTGGAAAGTCATGCCGTTGATGAGGGCCGTGGCGTCCAGCTGGTTGTCATCGGTGCTTAGTCCGCCCACGCTTAACTGATCTTTAATCGACTTAGTGAGTTTCTCTAAAAATCGGTGCATCAACTCTGTGCTTGCCACCCCTGGAATTTCTACTCTTTCGTCCAACAGGGTTGTTAAAGCTCTAGAGGAGATAAACGGATCGCGTTGGGAAGGTAGATAGTTGTAGATATCGAGTTCAGGTATCTCGACTTGGGCGTAAAGACTTAGAGCACTTCCTAATAGTAAGGAAACGACGTGAATGATCATCTTGTTCCTGCGGTAAAGATCCTGGCCGTGAATCGTGCCTGGAGAGCGGTTGGCCGCAGAGAAAAAGGCTCGGTTGTCTTGGGGCGGACGAGTTCCAGGTGGTCAAAGAAAAGAAGGACGTTGGAGTTTTCGGCTTGCGCGATCAACGGGATCAGGCGGTGAAACTCGAATCGAGTAGAACCAAGGTCGTAACTACTGCTAGCTTCCGTTCGCGTCACCGCGGATGGCACAGCGGCTAAACCCATCTTGACCAAATCCTGAATGACGGTTGGCTCCGTCTGGGGAAGACCATAGCCAACCGAAGCGGGAAGCTGCGGCAGGTTTGGAGCGCTGGAGGGCAGCGGATCCTGAAGGCGGAGGTAGAGGCCGTTGATGCGAACCGAGGCGGCGATGAGATCCGTGATTTTGCGCGAATCCAGCGCATTCTCGCCTGACCGCCGAGTGTTGGCGAGTAAAAGGTCTTCATTGAAGCCGTGCCAACGATAAAGCCAATAGGTTTGTGCACCCAAGAGCGCGAGAATCAAAACTGCCAATAGAAGAGCGGATTGCGGTTTTGGAGTGCCGTTTGTCGTTGCCCTCATAGCGAATTTTGGGTGGCTAACTTTGTCACACCCAGCCCGTAGTAGTTACCGTTAGTAGGAGCGAATAATGTGAGTCGGAAAGTTTTATAGCGTTGTCCATTTACGGGGCTATTGTCAGCTATCTTGCTTCCGGGAGGCAAACTCAGTAGAAGCGCTTGCGCTAATTTGTTGGACGGGTCTGCAGCGCCGCCCTGCACCGGTTCTTCACCTTCGATTTCGATACGTATTTGTCGAGGAGCCTGAAACAATCCAGTCTCGATCTGGATAGGCTGGAACGCTTCGGCGTCGATCGTTATTTTGGAAAGCGTTAGATTGGGAGGGGCGAGCTGTTCTATTTTGCCGAGCAGAGCGCTTATTGGCAGACGGGCGCGGAGTATCGGTGCTAAATCCTGGATGCGCTTAAGTTTTTTTTCGGTGTCGGCAAGGCCCTTTCGCTCGCGCCCGATTCTGGCGGTATCCGTAGCCAATTGAGCGGCCCTTGCCTGCCTCTGCTGTGTGAGGTCTCTCTCATAGACAATCCATGCGACAAAGGGAACTTGGGCGAGCAAGAAGCAGCAGAGCAAAAATGCCGCTAACCGGTAGGCTGGATGATACCGGTATACCTGTCGGGCCAGAACCTCTTTGGAAATCAGGCAAGGCTTCATTGGGTTACCAGCCAGTTGAGCAAATGGGCTAGAGGCCGATCGTGTTTGATCTTTTTGCCGTGGCCCTCTTGAAGTGCGAGAGACGCCCCGCTGATCCGTTGGATATTCTCTTCATCGATAATGACGAGGTCTTCGGGGATGGTGCGCCGTTCCTCACTGTGGTTGAGTGCCCAGAGGTATCGAACTGGGCAATCCAGGCCCAGATCGTCGGTCTCCCGCTCGAGAACCGAGAATGCATCCGAAGCGGTTTCCTCTTGGGAAATGTAGATCAAACTGCGGCGTTTAAATCCGGCACTGACCGCGCCTTGGTCGGTCGCGACGACGACAAGAGAATCACGATCTTTTGTTGCCAGGGTGTTATTGGCCCATGCTAAAACCGCTACCGGAAGTGGCAGGATAGCAACAATCGAAGCTCCCTGGGTCTGGGACCAGGATTCGAAGCTTGCGCAGATCTCATCGGTGATACCAAACATCAGGAGTGGTTCATCGATCCGAGGAATAGTCTCGAGCCCCAAGCTGATTTCTCGGTTAACGATGGCCCAGCGGAAGGGCGTTTGGTCAGGCCAGTTGCCGAAAATCTGTTGTGGATTTTCGTGCATTTCTTCGAGGGCCGACGGGACGTCTTTTTGATGCATTCGTTCAAGTGTGTCTACGCCGAAGAATCGATCTTTTTTGTCGGGATCGACGACAAAGAGATGTTTGACGTTTCTGCGAAGCCGGTAGCGCGAGGTCAGTTTGCGTGACAGGGTACGAGAGCCCCGTCCGGTGGCGAGATTCGCCTGGCCATTGGCAAGCGGGGGCGCGTCGTTATCCTTCTCAAGGGAAGTTTCGTACCCGACCCCGCCACGCACGCCCGCCGCGAGGGCCTGAATTTGCTCGCGGCCGCAAAAAAAGGCCAGGGTGGGCTCCTTCGTGGATAAGAACCCTCCGGCCAAATAATGCGGTAGAGGCATTTCTTGGAGGAAGGTTTTGATGTCGTTAAACATTGGCCTACAGACGGTTGTACAATTCGATCAACGGCCCATAAACCGCTGTGGCAATGACTCCGATCAAGGCGGCTAAAAATAGGATGATGAGCGGTTTTGCGACCGTTTCTGCGCGCCCGATTGTGTTATCGAGGTCTCGGTTCATGACTACGGCGAGTCGCTCGAGCATGGCCACATCGGCGCCGGTCTCTTCCAAGACTTTAAGGTACTCGATCGTGCGGTGCCCGAGAATGTCTACCTCTTGTCCTAGAGCAACCGAGAGCGATTCACCATTGGCGACACGCCGATAGCTGCGCGTTATCGCGGCCCGGTAGGAATAGCACCAACTGATGCCTTGCAGCAGCAGCAGACATTTTAGGTTATCTACCTTGGATTTTTTTAAGGTCGCGAGGGTTTGAACGAAATTGGCCCGGATGGAAGCCAAAACAAGATTCTCGACCAACGGCACCTTCAAGATCCATTGGTGCAACGCTGGCGTGGATTTGATGAAGGCTGGCAAACGGATGAGCAGGTAAATCAGGGCCAGGATCGCGGCCAAATAGATAAGCGGATATGCTCCGACGAATTTTCCTACCTCGATGGTTAGCTTAGATTGCCAGGGCAATTCGCCCTTGAAATATTCCAGCACCTTCCCCAATTGGGGTAGAGGTCCAGTGGCTAGCTGGTAAACCACTATTGCCGCGATCGCCAGCACGATGATCGGGTAGAGGGAAACCGAGACGATTTTGTCCCGGAGCTTTTCGTCACGCGTCGTCAATTGGCGGATGGAGCCGAAGGTGTCTGCCAAGGAGCCCGAGTGCTCTCCGGCATCGACAAGTCCCATCGCGACCGAGCCGAAGAGATTTGGGTACTGGCTGGCTGATTCGCTCAACGATTGGCCTTGCTGCAGTCTTCTGGATAAGTCGCCGGCGATTTGTCTGAGTGGGTTTTTTGAGGTAACCCAAAACAGAAATCCCGTGGTTTTGTCCGCCGTGGTGATGTGCGCGATCTCCATCGCGCGCGCAGGGTCAAAGCCTAGAGAAGAGGACGATTCCAACTGTTCAAAAAACAGCACTTTGTCCAGCGGCTTAATCTGCTTTCTCGCCAAGGCCGGCAGTTGCCGGTTATCCAAAACGTCTACGACCGCTTGCTTGCGCTCCAAAAGATGGAGCAGTAACTCCATCGGGGAGGAAGCCGCCATCCGCAGTATCCGATATGGACCGTGCTTACGGTCCTGAAAGACGGCGGTAAATTGGCGCATACAAAAAAATGAAACGTATTAAATAAGTCGTTGTCGGCATTTTTTTTGCGCGATCCCGACAAAGAAGACAAGCTGATTTTCTCTTTTTACTCCCTTTCGCATCCCTGTTAAAAAGTAAAGGCAGCCAGAGTGTTGATTTGTTTGTCCTAGGGGACAGGCGAAACAACCTGGGATTACTGGAACTTGATCATATTTACGATTGGTTGCATGTCAGTCGAGATATGAGTTAGGTCAACGGCGGGAGCGCTGATTGTCACTCCGCCTGAGAATGTTCCAAAGTCAGCAACGGTCCGCCCAGTCCCGGCAAGTAGCTGGCTTGGGTCCGTGACGGGCACGCCCATAGCCGTGAGGTAAGGTTGAAGATCGGGAAACGTGGCCGCCGTTGTTTCACTTACGGTAGGGTTATCGACTAAATAACGCGCTTTGGCGTCCTGGATCTCCCGGACGGCGTTACACAACTGAGTGGCTACGCTCTTATCCCTTGATCCAACGATCACGGAGCTGACGCTGCCAGCTATCATAGCGATGATCGCTACGGCGACAAGAACCTGAATCAGTCCCTCGCCCTGCTCGCGGAATCTCTTAATGCTGCCCTTGCAATTGTTCCGAGTTTTCATATACAACGATTTAAATTTTATGTCGTTTAGGCCATAGATATTTATTAGTTGCAAGCTTATTCAGAAGATTCCAGAGGTTGCAATACCGTAATAATGACCTTGCCGGTTATGGAAAGAATAAAGGGTGTTTTATCGGCAACGAAACAGTAGCGCCCATCTAGCACAACTGCCTGTCTTTGTGAACGTTCGGTATCGAAAGAAGTCTCCCTCCCTTGGATTCCGCGAAAACCGGTATCCGCGTCTTGTAGCTCCGCGTGGACCCGGACTTCTCGGGAGTCCGCAATAATCGACCAATTTCCATTCGATTCGACTCTGCCGCTGTCAGGGTCGAACTGGGCAATCCCCGCAACTTTGCTCCCGGCCGCGATTAAGATCTTGCCTGAGGCTACCACATCTTCGGTTACAACACCTTTGATCACAATGCGCGGAGCTATGAGCGCATTGCTAATGGAGCCGTTTGTGCGACAACGAATCAATAAGGATCGGGGAGCCCGATTGTGGCCTTGTTCGCAAGACGAGATTGAGAGCATCGTCTTGGGCTTCGGTTGGCCTGATTCTGGCGATCGTTGAGGGGATTGTGCGGGGGCGTCCAGGGACTGTCGCGTCTCTTGAGCGGGTGCCCGCAGAAGCTTTACAGGGATACCTGTTGTTTGTTTTGGTAAGGCCGTGTCCGGTTGCGGTTGAACGAGTATTGCCGGTATCGGTCCGCTGAGAGCAGCATTCAAAACCTGAGCGTGCGCTGAGAGGCTTATGGCCGCTGCGAAAGAGATCACTAAGGGCGCAATACGCCTCCCCAAGATATTGTGGATCATGTGCCTAAAATTTGCCCCAGTGCCGCGGCGCAGCGCCGCGCGTTATATAGAATGCAGCCCAGGCCGAGCTTTCGATTGTAAGCAATGATCAGGCCAAGGGTTTCATTGGTGCGGAAAAGCGGGAGATCTTGTTGGCCCCCATGCTGATGCACATAGGAGAGTGAGGTGTGCATCGAAGCGCCGATAAATTGGGCCGCCCCGTACATTAGCGCGGGGAGCGCGCCAACCGCTTCTATCTCATTTGCTTGCATGTTGCCTGCCGGGCGATCAAAGCTCCATCTGTTCTGACTACCAAAACAATTTGTGCTGCGCTCAGACTGATCAACTCGAGTAGGATGCCGTCAGTTCTCGATCCTTTATTCTTAGAGATCGTTTCGGGAGAATTCCTTTGAACTAAGAATATGGGTCGCCGTAGATCAAATTGAGGGCTTGGGCCGTCTCGGTTAATCGCTGTGGCAATCCTGGTGGTAACTTCCTGCTATGGTGAGAGACCAAAAGAACAATCTTCCCGCTGTGTACGAGGGTGATCGTCGTTGCCGAGGTCACGGTAACAAGTCTTGATGGTGCCGTTTGCCCTGGTTCAAGTTCGGCGATAAACCGGATAAAATGTGCCAAAACTTCAGGCGCTTGAAGCGCGGCTTCGAGATTGAGCCAGTCAGGGAGTTGCCCACCCAGAATAGCGCCGCCTTCTAACAAAATTAAAGCGCCTGTAACTCCAGGAAATTGCCGCACAAGCAAGGCAGCCCTTCTGCCATCCAAGGGTTCGTCGACCATAAAGATTTCCTGGAGTTGTTCAACTCCACGGCGGGCTGGCTCTTCGCTGGGTTCGTAGCATGCACGATGGGCGAGCGCGCAGGCGGGGCCATCCTCGGGTGCCGGCTCGAATGCGGATTGTCTGTTACAGGGCGACGCAAACGTTCCAGGCAATTTTTCACGGTGAGCGCTAGATGTTTCGTCTGAAGGGGTGTGATCGTCTTGCCCGAGCGCGAGTTCTTTTGCGTGGAGTTGTGGCGTTGCAGTATCTTCGATATGCTGAGTTTCCGTGGGCGGTTGAAGCGGATCGTGCGACGTCTGCGACCCGGGTCGAAGAGCAGTCGGGGATCTCTGCTCTTGGGGTGATCCGTCCTCGTCCTCCTTTCCGGGCGGTTTCGCTTTTTGCCTCTTGTTGTCTCCGCTTGCGAACCTGAGGCTATCTTCTTTTGCCAAGGCGGTGAATGGCGTCTCAAACTCAGGTTGACGGCCAGGTGCTGCTTCAGCGGGTTGCAGGAGATCCTGGATCTGCTGGATGATCACCGCGAGCGAAACTCCATACTCGGTAGCGTCTGGTACTTCGGGACCGATTGCCGGGGGGATTAGACTCTTGAGGTGCTGCGCCCTGATCCGGGCCCGTCCTTCCAGGAGGCCTTCGATGGCTGTGGCTGGAAGCGTGATTTGGCCGTTCACTATTGCCCTGTCAATCGGAGGGGTCTCTTTAGTGAGCGGTTTTAAATCGTCCTGCTTGAGTGTTATCTTTCGACCTGCAAGCCGCTGCGCCAGCAACTCTTGGTCCGCTGGTTCGTTAGCACCCGTGGGTTGCTGATCGTTCCTGCGGCGAAAGATACTGCCACCAAAATTAATCGTCCCTCTTTTCATTGCAGTGGGTTAACGCGGTTGTCCTGGCCACCGCCGCGTGTTGAAGTAAAAACAAAAGAAGTATTCCGTTGTTTTATGGGTTGGTACTAGTTTCTCTGTGTGAAAACAAGTTTTTTGTGTATCTGTGCTCCGCTGC
>DASZGG010000320.1:0-5835 GCA_035939025.1 Chthoniobacterales bacterium
CCTGACTCCTGACTCCTGACTCCTGACTCCTGACTCCTGACTCCTGACTCCTGACTCCTGACTCCTGACTCCTGACTCCTGACTCCTGACTCCTGACTCCTGACTCCTGACTCCTGACTCCTGACTCTACTTCGCCGCAGCCATCAATTGCCGATAAGCCAATTGGTCATCGTACATACGGTGAAACACCTTGTACTTGCGACTATGATACTCGGCGATGGATCCCTTCTCCGGCTGGATTCTGTTGCCCATGGCATTCATCGACCTCATGGCGTCTAAAATGTCAGGATATGTCCCGGACGCGACGGCTCCGAGTATCGCAGCGCCCAGCAAGACTGCCTCGGGCTCTTTTGGCAGGACCAATTCACAACCTGTAATGTTGGCGTGCTCACGCAGTAAAACCTCGTTCTTCAAGCCGCCGCCGCACGCGAAAATCTTGGAGATGGCATAACCCTGCGCATCCATCTCTTCCAGGATGTGACGCAGGCCATAGGCTATTGCCTGGATCGTCGCCAGATAAATTAAGGCTAGGTCATCCACCCTTGCAGATAGCCTTAAGCCGCTAATCATCCCGCGCAGAGTTGGATTCGCGCGTGGCGATCGGTTACCGTGGAAGTCTGGGTATACGTGGAGTTCTTCAGTTAACTCTGCCTGTGAATTCAAGCCACGTTCGCTTTGGAGTTTGCTCAGTCGCTGATTGAGAAAATCAAAAATTGACAGGCCTTCGGAATCCGCCTCTTTCTTGGCCTCAGGGTAAACGCCATGAGTGTAGATGATATGATCCAGGACAGCTCCAGTCGCGGACTGGCCGGCCTCGGTCAGCCAGAGATCCGGGATCATCGCAGAGAAGTATGGTCCCCAGACGCCTGGAATGAATCTCGGCTCGCGCGAGACTGCCATTTGGCACGAAGATGTCCCCGCGATCAGCGCAACGCGGGAATTCAGCAACTCAGGTGTAAGGACTTCTCCGTCCTCAACCGCCCCCAGCACGCCAAGACCGCCGGCGTGGGCATCGATAATCGACGTGCCTACCGCCGTCCCGGCTCGCAAACCCAGCTCTTTTGCGGCCCGTTCAGACAGGCCCTTGCCAACCGGCGCGCCCATAGGTCTTACGGTAGTGCCGATTCTCCTGTACTTTTCGGTTACCAACTCGCCCAACCCAATCTGGCGCCAATACGAATCGCTCCAGCCGGCGAGGTCCCCCTGCTCCCGCTTGTGACCTAAGTAGGTCCACTTGCATGTCAAAGAGCACAGCGAACGATCGGTTTCCCCGGTTGCCCTGTAGGTTAAGAAATCAGGCAAATCGAAAAAGTGAGCCGCCCTGTTCCAAGTGTCCGCCAGATGCTCCTTTAACCACAAGAGTTTGGGCGATTCCATTTCAGGAGAGATTACGCCCCCGACGTACTGCAGAACCTCATGCTTGGTTTGATTAATCCGATCGGCCTGATCAACAGCCCTGTGATCCATCCAGACAATCACATTTTGTTGAGCATTGCCGGTCGGGCTTACTGAGATGGGTTGGCCGTCACCGTCCAGCGCAACAAGGGAACAGGTCGCATCGAATCCCAATCCTGCAACGGTGTCCTCAGCAATCCCGGCCTTCGCCACGGCGATCCGAACCACTTCGCAGCAACGCGACCAGATATCGTCCGAGGATTGTTCGACGTAGTCGGTCGCCGGTTTCCACAACTGGATCGGTGCAGTCGCGCTCCCTTTCATATTGCCATTCTTATCGAACACGCCGGCCCGCGCGCTTCCGGTACCGACGTCCACACCAACGAAGAAACTTTCTCTGGGGGAATTAGGCATAATAAAAACCGTTAGTTCGAACGCGAATCGTTGCCAAGTCTTTGTTGCAGCGTAAGCGTTTGGCGTTTGGCGTTTGGCGTTTGGCGGGCCCTTTATCCCTCATTCCCGCGTTTGTGCGCGTGTTCACGTTTTATGGACGTGCTACCCCGGTCACGCGGGAGCGTGACCCTACCAAACCCGTAGCACGCCCCATGCGCGCGCCGAACGCCGCGACCCCGCTGACCCAGCTGAACCCGCTGAACCCGCTGAACCCGCTGTTTGCCTTATGAGCGAAATGTGCCATCATGATTCCTTCCGAAGGCGTTCGAGAGACGGTCAGAAGCAAGAATTCTTCAGATATACAGTGAAACGTGTTCGGTATTGGATTGAATGGTTGCTAGTAAGCTTCTTTGGCCGACTGGTCTCCCCTTTGCCGCTCAGGTTATTACAGAAGATCGCCGACGTAGCAGGCTCGTTGGTATATTGGGCCGACGCGAAGGGCCGGGCGGTTGCTCTCGCGAACCTCGAGGTCGCCTGCGGTTCGGAGTTCAGCATCAAGCAGCGGCGACACATCGCCAAACGATCGCTTCAAGTGTTTGGAAGGAATTTTCTAGAGCTCTTCTGGACAACCCGGATGACGAAAGACAACGTCGACAAGTTTATCTCTTTTGAAGATCCCGAAAGATTTCGCGAACTGATAGAGTCCGACGTCCCGATTATTGCTATTTCGCCTCATTTTGGAAACGTCGAATTAGCCGGTACGCTCATCGCGCTTAAGGGCAAACCCTTCGTCATCATTTCGCAGCCGTTCAAGAACGAGCGTTTAACGCCAATCTTCCGGAAATTACGGGAAGCCTCCGGCAACAAGATTATCGTTCCGGAAAATGCCGTCGTGCGCCTGCTCAGGTCGCTGCGTGCCGGCGAATCGGTTTTTCTGTTCACAGACCTGACACTTAAACTGAGGGATTCGGCGGTCGTAATCGAAGGCTTTGGTTTGAAGATGCGCGTCACTCAGATCCATGCCTTCCTCCATCTGCGAACCGGCTATCCTATCGTCCCCTGGGTAACTTTGCCACGCGGCGATGGGGGTTACGTGGTCCGTCTTTTACCATGGCTCCGATTTCCGCCCACGATGTCATACCAGGAGATCGCTCAAGCTTGCTGGAACCAGTTCGAGCCCATTATTCGCGCAAACCCGGAGTATTGGCTCTGGGTCTATAAGCACTGGCGCTACAAACCTTCGCTGCCGGTGCGTCAATACCCCTTCTACGCCAACCAATCTGATCAATTCGATCTGGAAATCGAAAGTCAGGAAAATCCGGAAAAGGCGAGGGTCCTGGGCGAGCAAATACGCGAACATGCGCGCTGGCACAGAGATCGAGATTAAGTTTTCCCTTCTTGCAAATTCTGACGATGAAGTAGAATAGACGCCTAATTGACCGCCTGTATGAGAAGTTATTATCTTCGTGCTCTATTTGCTGGATCTGCGATCGGCTGCGCTCTGCTTGCCGGATGTACCACTCTGACGACTTCCCTTTCGAATAAGTACGACGTTGTTGCGTACAAGCCTAGGAATCCGGACGCAGTTCGAGTCAAGGTCTCGCTCCAAAACCGCATGGTCTACGTAATGGAGGGGAATCGACCGTTATTGGTAACGCCGACAACAATCGGAAAACCCGGCGCGACTACGCCGACAGGATCTTATCGTGTCAGTGACAAAATTCGGAGGAAGCGATCTGCTACCTATGGCTTTTGGGCAAGAGGCAATGACGTGCGGCCCGGGACTAGCGATCACGCTCCAGGTTCGGGTTACCACTACGTCGGCTACCCGATGGCATACTGGGTGGAATTCAAACCGGCGTACGGATTTCATCAGGGCGCTGTATGGCCAATCCCGCATTCGCACGGATGTCTGCGGCTTCATCCAACCGCCGCGCCGAAATTTTTTGCGCTCGTCCACGAAGGAACACCTGTAAATATCGCTCAGACGCAGCCCGAAGATCAGACGATCGGCAAAGACGCACCGCGCCCGAGGGATTACTCTGACCCGGATCCGCCGGCGACCTACATGATTTCCGATGCGGTATTCGCGCCGCCAAAGGGCCCGCTGCTTCAAGATCAATAAACCTTCAGCGTAGAGCCGAGGATTCGGCTACGGTCCATCATGTCCGCACAATCCACATCTGCTCCTGCTAAACCGAAGAAGATCAATCTCCGTACGCCAGATGTCATGGCGAAAGTGCAGGAGCAGGTCGAGTCACATTATCGCAGTGTCGTTGTCGAACGCATCCGCGCGAACGGAGGTATCTTATCCGTTCGCGACACGACTGTACGGCTGGCAAAGCAGTTCGGCTTTTGTTACGGCGTCGAGCGAGCGATTGATCTTGCGTATGCGGCACGGAAGGTTTTTTCCGAAAGCCGGTTATTCATTCTCGGTGAGATCATTCACAACCCATTGGTAAATGAACAGATCGCAGCCATGGGGATTAAGAACTTGCTCGGAAACGGGCGCGAAGCTGAGATCGACGAGCTAAGTGCAGATGATGTCGTAATCGTACCGGCTTTCGGGACCGATCTGATCACCTTGAAGAAAATCCAGGAACGGGGTTGCCAGATTGTCGATACCACGTGCGGCGATGTAATGAGTGTCTGGAAGCGTGTTCGCCAGAACGCAGTCGAACAAGTGACATCGATCATCCATGGTAAGGCTGAGCACGAAGAGACGAAGGCGACCGCTTCGCGGGCGCTCGGACTTGGACGCGGGCATTACCTAATTGTCTTAACTCTCAAGGACACCGACTACGTTTGTGACTACATCAGGCATGGCGGAAACAAGCAGGAATTTTTGGAGCGTTTCAAAGATGCGTTCTCACCCGGGTTCGATCCGGACGCCCACCTGGAGGCGGTCGGCGTAGCTAATCAGACGACTATGCTCCGCGGCGAGACCGAGGAAGTGCAGAGGAGAATTCGAGCGGCGATCATCGATCGCGACGGGCCGGAGTTGGGTTCCAAGAGCTTCCGGTTTTTCGATACTATCTGCGGAGCGACTCAGGAACGCCAGGATGCACTCAGTGGACTCTTGAGAGAAAAGATGGATCTACTGCTCGTTGTCGGCGGATACAACAGCTCAAATACCTCGCACCTCGCCGAAATGGGCGAAGCCGAACTTCCGACGTATTTTGTCCGTAGTGCGCAAAAACTTGAGTCCGCAGAACGCATCACGCATTACGACCTCCACGAAAAGCGAGAAATCGTGACCGAGAACTGGCTCCCTGTCGGTCCGACGATCGTCGGCATCACAGCCGGCGCTTCTTGTCCCAACAACCTGATCGAAGATACGATCCTCCGCGTCTACGAGTTACGAGGCATACCGTCGAACGAAGTCTTGGCGGCTTAACCGGCGAACTTCGCGTGGAGTCTTTCTTTTCCGCCGTACATAATTTCACCGTGGTGCCGATCCATCGGGCCGCTTCTAAGCCTATCGACTCGAGCACCTTGGCCTGGCTCCCGGTCATCGGGATTCTCTCGGCGCTTCTTGGAATAAGTTTTTACCTTCCACTGGCTGCGCTCTACCTTCCTCTGGACGTGGCCGTTGTTCCGGGGTTAGCCGCCATCTGCTGGTTACGCGGCTTCAAGCCTGAAATAGATTTCTGCCAGCTGTGCGACTTGCTCTTTGGTTACCGAAAACATTTCACAACGCGTCCGATCCTTGGCGTACCCGGAGCCACCTGTCTACTTCTCGGAATATTACTCAAGTACGCCATCCTTCGGCAATTCTACCTCCTCGAATCCGTTCGACTCCTTACATTCGGAACGATCGTTAGTTTCACCGCTCCTCTCTTTCGACCGGCCCGGGAACATCGTTGGCTAGCAATACTTGGAGTTATCTGGCTAATAGTAACCAGCATCGCCGTTTTCAGCGGCTCGAAAGCGTCCAGCCTACCGGATCTACTACTGGCTTCCCGCGGTCCGGCATTAGCCTTCGCGTTGATTTATCTTTGTGTGAGGTCAACTTTCTCTTTTGTCGAAAAAGCGGCCCCGCCCAAC
>DASZGG010000321.1:0-15857 GCA_035939025.1 Chthoniobacterales bacterium
GCGATGTCTAACCATCGAGACACTTCAGGACGGTTGTGGCAGCGGCGCGGGAGAATTCTTAGCCGATGGTCCTGGAGAGGCTGGAGAGCCGGGAGATGGTGTCGGGGATGGCGTCAGCGTCGGAGAGGCGGCTCCTGGCGAAGAGGCGCTCTCTCGCGGAGAAGGGGATGGCTTAGCGAGGATGTCTTCCCACGCCCAAAGTTCACCAGTGTATCCCCCGATCTCGTCTAGCAGAGCCGCGCAGCGATCATGGAGCTTCTGCAAATCCGGCGGTCCAGCCGGTTCTTCTGCAGAGCCGGGAAAGACAATATATGTGATATTCAGATCGCTTGCCGGCCGGTTGTAAGGATTCGATCGTGGATCCAATTCGCTGCAAATCCGCAATGAAGCCTCTCCAATTTTGTAGGATGGTCCTACATCGCCAATGAGCGCTGGATATAGTTTTCCTTGATAGATCACCACAGCGTAATCCCCAAGCTTCGGCTCGAACGGATGGTTCGGCTGCCTGAACATGAATCCGGGCAATACAACGTACGGATCAGCTTTTGCGATCAAAAAGCTGTATTTTTTTAGATCGGCCACTTCCCTTTGCGTCTGTTCAAGCTGTTCTTTGAGGAGCTTTTTGCGTTCAGCCGACGTGGTCTTCGCGTCGTAATCAGATTGAAGTTGCTTCAATTTTTCTTCTCGCTCCGGAATGAACTCGTTCGGTTTATTCGTTTTCTTTGGCCAACGATAGCTTGTAAACGGTTGGAAATTCGCCGGCGAGCCATCCACATCCGAAGCACGATCAGCATCGGACCCGTCGTCATTAACGTCCATGTCGCTTTGAATCAAAAGAGCTTTCCGATTCGTTTTGGGATCCTTGAGTTCAAGAATTGTGTTGCAGTCGAAAAAGTTATGGCGGGAAACGATTTGGTCGAGGCGAGCTAGTGTCCGATTCAAAGCGTCCACCTTTAACTGGTAAAGGCCGTGGTAGAAGCTTGATACTGTCGCAGCCGGAAGGTCGTTTTTCAGCCCTGGTAAAACCGAGCCGATCAGCGGGTCCGCAGCGGTGAGTTCCTCCAAGGTCTGGGCAGGCTTCGGTACCTTTACTTTCACTTCGAGATCGAGGAGGTACGCATCGGGCGTCTTACGTTCTGTAACTGCCGGAGCGCCTTCTGCCGTTGTTACTCGCGAATGAATCTCCATACCGTTGAAGAGTCGTGCAGTCTCCATCCGTGATGACGGGATGAACCCTTCCGGTAACGCAGTAGGAGTCGGAGCGATAGCGGGCGGCGACGGGCTGGGCGTCTCAAGATTCGAAGGTTTCGGTCCGGGGCAACTCGTTAGCAGGCAAGCCAAAATCGCCGCTAGCCCGCAAGAATCACACAAATGCCGAAGCGACGAGCTCATTGCGGGCCAAGGATTTGTGAACGATGCAGGCTAGCCAGACTCGAATTCCAAATTGCGCAGAGGAGTCGGTTCGCATGAATGTTGCTAACGGGCAAACCAGGCGATCGCGGTCAAAACGATGCAGATGCCGCTAAGGGCAATCATCGGGATCGCCGGCATCGTTTTTTTGTTAGCTGCAAAGGAACGGCCAAAGTGCGCCAACAACAGAATGGAGACGAGCAGCGCGAGAATAAAACCGGGCACCCTCGGAGATAGCAGTCCGGCGACTATCAAGAGAGCTCCGCTCACGCTGCCAGCGATGAGAGAAGCCTTACTCTTAGCGCGCGCATATCCTAATGCCCCGCCGGCGATTGCTACTATTCCAAAAAGGTAATAAAAGACCTGCGTAAGCATGCGGTAGACCTATACCATGCCTGAGACCTCGTAGTCCCGGGGGGTCGTCGGGGAAGAAGCCGGCTTGTCTCGTGCCGCTTGCGCGTTCAGGATCACGCGCTTAAGAAACATCGGAATGAACGCCAAGGTGGTCATCGTGAGGTTTACAAAAGTGCCGGGAATGACTCGTGCCCGATCCCGTGAGACCGCATGTAATGCCGTGCGCACTACCTCTTGTACAGATACCGTGAAAAGCTCCGGCATCGGAGAAAGGTATCCCTGCGGCGTGCGGCTCGCGGTGTCATCAAACTCGGTGGGGACAGGTCCCGGGCAAAGGGCTGTGACGGAGATGTTGGAGTTTCGGAGTTCGGCCCTTAGCGCCTCACTGAAACTCGTGACGTAAGCCTTAGTGGCGGCGTAGACCGCTAAGTTCGGCATCGGCAAAAAACCTGCCGCCGAACTCACGTTCAAAATCGCGCCGCAACCAGTTTTTCGCATACTGGGAAGGATTCGATATGTCAGATAGGTCAGCGCTGCGATGTTAACCTGCAGCATCGCATGAAGGCGCGCCCATTCGCCGTCGATAAATGCTCCGCGATCTCCCAAGCCGGCATTGTTGACCAGCAGATCAACGGACAACCCGCTTTCATTGAGCCAATCGCAAAATCTCTCGAGCTCCATTTGATCGCGGAGGTCAAGTTGACGACAAAAAACCTCCAGCCGGGGATTAACTATCTTTAGCTCCAGTTCAAGCGCTTCAAGGCGATCATTTCGGCGTGCTACCAGAACCATCGTGTTCACGACAGGGGCCAATTGGCGCGCGAACTCACGACCGATCCCGGCCGATGCTCCTGTGATGAGGACGGTGCATTCGGCAAAATAGCTAATACTCATAATCCCACTTCCTAAGCTCGATCCGCTTCAGAGTCAATCAGGGCGCCAGTACCGGCATTGACACTGCACCTTGTTTCCTTTCGCAACCATGACTAATGTAGGGTCGATGCAGCAGGGCTTGGAACATATGACGGTCATCGGCAACGAGCTCGCTCTTCGATGGACGGACGGAACCGAAAACTACTTCCCGCTCGATTTTTTGCGAAAGCGGTGTCCGTGTGCCCTTTGCAGCGGTGAGAAGGATCTCCTGGGAAATGTGTATAGAGGTGAGCTCAAACTCGACCCGGAAAGCCTTCAATTGAAGCGCTGCACGATCGTGGGCGGATATGGACTTCAGCCCGAATGGATGGACGGACATGCTTCTGGAATTTATTCATTTAGCTATTTGAGGTCATTGGATCCGAACCTCGCATGATGCCGCGGCTGAAATCGCTCGTTTTGACAAGTTTTTTTGCCGTCTGCGCCATGGCTGCGGTTGCCACTCACGTCTGGCGCCAGCGGGTCGAGGCCGAATTTGATCCGAGACCGCTTTTCGGAGTGATCTTTGCGCAATTTCAGGCATGCCGTTCCGATGACTTTGGAAAAGCCTACGGCCAGGCCTCAAGGGCCACTCAGCAGCATTTTACGCTCATTCAGTATGTCTCTAAGATTCGGACCGAGTACGGGCGCATCTCCCGTGCCGAAAAGTTACAATTTGGAATGACTTCCCTGGAGCATCACCGAGCTATCGTTCAGGTCTTTTTCCTGAGCGCCCGCAACCAGGTCACACCCGCCCTTTTCACGATGATCCAGGAAGGTGGAATTTGGCGGATCGAGAACTTCGAGATTTTGGAGACTTGGCCTCTCGATCGCCGGTTGGCGGGATTCAGCGTCTAGCAAGCTGGTACCGTCTAACCCGATCCTATCGCAACTCCGGTGCCACAGAAGGAAGCGAAGAGGTTTGAACAGAAGGTAGCAAAGGAAGCAAAGACCGATCAGGAATTGGGGTTTCGATCGTGATCATTCGGTAGGTGCTTGAGCGAGCGTGACAGACTGCGGCTCCGACCATTTGAGGCTACTTAGTCTGATCGTCGCTGAAATGACGACTTTCCGAATGAACTTTGTGCCGCCCAAATTATCTGCCCAAATCTTTGCTACCTTTGCTGCCTTCTGTTCAAATTCTCTTCGCTTTCTTCAGTAAGAAGCAAAGGCCGACCAGGAATGGGGTTTGGAGCGTAATCATTCGGTAGGTCCTTGAGCGAGCGTGACAGACCGCGGCTCCGACCATTTGAGGCGACCTGGTCTGATCGCCGCTGAAATGACGACTTCCGAATAAACTTGGGGCCGCCGAAAATTATCTGCCCAAATCTTTGCTACCTTTGCTGCCTTCTGTTCAAATTCTCTTAGCTCTCTTCTGTTTCGTTCAGATTTGGCGGAGGCAATGATGCAGCACGTTTGTCGTTTGATCGACGTCGGCGGCCGAATGCATTAAGCAGAGGAAACCTGTTTCGAACTGCGACGGTGCGAAGTAGACACCTCGCTGAAGGCAAAGATGAAAAAATTTACGGAAGGCCGCTAGATCGGACTTCATGGCGTCCGGGAAACTCAACACTGGCTCTTCCGTGAAGAACAGGCAAAACATCGAGCCGATCCGATTAAATTGGTATCCCCTGCCGAGTTGGTGCAGAACTCTCCGTACACCGCTCTCCATCTGCTGACCGATCTCTTCAAGCTGACCCCAACCGTCGACTCGTTCCAGTTCCCGTAATTGGGCGAGCCCGGCTGCCATCGCGAGCGGATTGCCGGAAAGCGTTCCAGCCTGATAAACTGGTCCGTCGGGAGATAAAAAATCCATGATTTCACTTCGACCGCCAAATGCCCCGACCGGCAGACCGCCTCCGATGACCTTCCCCATCGCCGTGAGATCGGGCTTAATTTTTGCTATCGCCTGGTATCCGCCCTTCGCGACGCGAAACCCGGTCATCACTTCATCAAATATCAGCAATGTTCCGTACTGATCGCAGAACTGGCGAAGGCCTTCGTAAAATCCCGGTTGTGGGAGAAAAAGCCCGGCGTTGGCCGGGACAGCCTCAACAATCACCGTCGCGATTTGTTCGCCGAACTTTTGGAAGGTTTCGGCAAGCACTTCAGGGTTGTTGAATGGAATTGCGATGGTCAGCTGCGCGAATTCAGGCGGTATGCCGGCGCTATCCGGGCTACCGTGGGTTAGTGCCCCGCTCCCGGCCTTGACCAGCAGCGAATCGACGTGGCCATGGTAGCAGCCTTCAAATTTCACGATCAGCTTACGTCCTGTAAAGCCTCGGGCTAACCGTATACACGACATCGTCGCCTCAGTGCCGCTGTTTACCATGCGGACTTTCTCAACCGAGGGCACCCAGGTGCAGATCAATCGCGCCATCTCGACCTCAAGCGGATTCGGGATGCCGAAGCTTAGGCCTGCCAATGCCGCTTCCCGGACCGCCTCGACGACCACATCCGGTGCATGACCAAGGATTGCCGGACCCCAGGTGCCGACATAGTCAATGAGCTCTCGCCCCTCAATATCCCAAATATGGGATCCTTTGGCTCTTGAGACAAAGAACGGTTCTCCTCCAACATTCCGAAATGCTCGAACCGGAGAATTGACACCGCCAGGGATAAATCGCTTGGCCTCCGCAAACAATGAGGAATTGGTCATGGACGCAACCTAGACTTGTCGTCGCGGCGGGCAAGCTGGCAGTAGACCTTCAATTGTCGCTATCCGACTTCGAGCTGCGTTCGCCGGTGCATTGATCACCTTAGCATAAAAGCAGAGACTCCTATTACCCAATTAGGTAATTGATGGGCGCATTCATCCCGGCTATATACCTTAACCGCAACCTTTCTCTAAGCGGAGTCGATCCACGCCCTTGACGAGAAATTTTCAGCAATCTCCCACCGATGATCTCTCGACCCTCATCCGCCGAAACGGTTAGTACTGGCCTCCTTCTTTCCCGAATCTCCAGCCAAGCTCAATCCACATGCCTGATGCCATTCATTCGCCGCTCGATCGCGTTCCCGCACCATTCGATCCCAAGGATCTGAGGAAATCTACAATCGCTATCCCTTTGTGGAACGCGATCGAACAGGAACTTGCCCAAACCGAGGGGTTTCTGAAGCAATTTCCCGACGTGTTGAAAGATCACAATGCGGCGGTATTTCACCGAAAGCAATTTCCGGGAGGGCTCGATGAATCGCGTCGCGTAGCACTTAAGCGACTGCAGGAGGCAGTCGCAGAACTCAAGGAAACTACCTCCCAGATAATTGATTCCTATGATCCCGCAACGCGGCTGCCTGAAGAAATAAGTCTCGCAAAGTTGGATGGGCGTGTGATTCGAGAATTGCTCGCGATCGATCGTGGCGAATCGGAGTCGGCCATCGAACGAATTTGGCCATCACTCTTCGATGTGACGATCGACATTAACCTGGACTTCAAGCCGACTGCGGAGGAAATGCAACAACACCAGACCTCTGACTCGCGGATCGTAGCGCAGGCCCGAATCAAGGAGTTTATTGATCAAGCCAAGAAAGAAGTCGGGGTGATCGATGAGGATCAGTGTGTGGATGAGAAAGCCATGAAACTGATACCACAATACGTCTTTGCGCGCCTCGAAGGAAAGGTTATCAAGAAGTTAGTTGCAATCGATCAGGCCGTAGCGGCAACGGAGGCGGAAGCTGCGGCTGTCAGGGAAACAGATCTGAAGTTAGGTACAACGAACCAGTCGCCGACCAACCAACCCGCGGCCGATTCTGAGCCAAAAGAGCGGCAATCCGCCGCGCAACCGCCAAATGCTCTAGCGCCAATCAGCCATGACGAATTGATAAAACGGCGAAAGTTCGCCCTTATCCACCGGTTTTTGAAGATCCATCATATCTGGCCTGACTTCAAACTTCGCAGTTGTATCACCAAAACGATTGCAACGGTCAAAGCCGACGCCGCGCATCGTTCCTTTACGGCATTTGGCGAGGGGATCGCTTGGGCAATGATCGATTCGGGCATTCAAGCCGACCATCCGCATTTTAGGCTGAATCGGAATGTCGACATAACGTCTCCCTACCATGCGGATTTTACAGTGATGAGCGGACCTGGCGACCCGTTCAACGATCAATTTGGGCACGGCACGCATGTCGCCGGAATTATTGCTGGCGAGCAATCTATTGAAAAGAAATCAGATCCCGAGGAGATGATTGCTGCGTGGCGTGAATTCGATGCCGATCAGGAGAAAGATGATCCGAAACAGATGACGCTTGAAAGGATTGCCGGGATGGCGCCAAAATGCGAACTCATAAGCCTCAAAGCGCTGAACCGTTTTGGCATGGGAAGCGCAAAAAGTGTTATTGCAGCTTTGACTCACGTACAGGAGATCAATCATCACGGTCGTGAAATTCATATTCACGGCGTGAACCTAAGCCTCGGCTACCCTTTTGAACCGAAGTGGTTTGCTTGCGGGCACAGTCCCTTATGTGTTGAGGTCGATCGCCTCGTTAAATCAGGCGTCGTTGTCGTGATCGCGGCTGGCAACAGCGGTTATGGCACGCTTCGGGCCAAAGATGGAGACTGGGATGCGACTCTTGAACTGACGATCAACGATCCGGGAAATGCTGAGGGTGCAATCACGGTCGGCTCGACGCATCGCGACATGCCGCACATCTATGGGGTTTCCTACTTTTCATCCAAAGGACCGACTGGCGACGGCCGCTACAAGCCCGATCTTCTCGCACCGGGCGAAAAAATTATCTCCTGCGCCGCGAAAGATAGCCGGCTCGTGGTTCAAGAAGCGGCTGTTCCCGGATGTAATTACTTCGAGCTAAGCGGCACAAGTATGGCGGCCCCTCACGTTAGCGGCGCGATTGCCGCGTTCCTCTCAATTCGGCGTGAATTTATCGGGGAAACCGATACGATAAAAACGATTTTCACTTCGGCGGCGACTGACCTCGGTCGCGCCCGTTATTTCCAGGGTTCCGGACTGGTGGATTTGATGCGTGCCATCCAGTCAGTCTGAATCGCCAAAGACAGCATCCCTCAACAGAACAACTATGAACAATATTAAACGCATTCCCTATGCAGAAGTCGTGTTTGACAAGGATGGAAAACGGCGGAATACACCGGCTATTCCCGATGGAACGACCGATCTCATCGTAGTCTCCCACGGCTGGAACAATACCGCGGCGGCCGCGGAGGATCTCTATACGAAACTGTTTTCCAATTTTGCCGACGTCACGGCTGGTGACCACGCGATCGGTTCCCGGAAGATTGCGATCATCGGGGTGATCTGGCCCTCGAAAAAATTCGATGACCTGATGTCGCAACTTGAGAGAAATGAGAAAGCGCCCGGGGGCGCCAAATCGTTAAGCGCCGCGGATCAATCTCAAGCCGAAGCCGCTATGCTTGAGTCGATCAACAGGGCATCGCCGATTTTTGATGACCCGGGCGATTCTGAGCTAATCGCCAGACTCCAGTCGCTAGTCCCGACGCTTGAGGATGATTCAGGCTCACAGGAAGAATTCGTCAAAATACTGCGTACGCTGATCGACCCCGCCGATCAGCATGGAGATGAGCGAAGCTGGGAAGATAGTTCCGACATTTTTTTCGAGGGCCAACCCGCTTCCATTTTTAAGAACGCCTCGCAGAGCGTTCCTGCGACAGCCGCTGCCCAATCGGACCCCAATGAAGTCCAAACGGAGGATCCCGGACCGGCCAATCAAGTCGGAGGAGCTCAGGCCTTTGGAGGATTTTTTTCGAAAGCAGCCAATGCCGTTATCAACTTGATGAACTTGAGTACCTATTTCGAAATGAAGCAGAGGGCCGGCAATGTCGGCAAGAATGGAGTTGCTCCGCTTATCGATCAATTGTCGGGTCAGGTGCAGCACATTCATCTCGCGGGACACAGTTTTGGAGGACGCGTCGTGACGGCCGCGGCGGCGAACTCCACGACGACAAAACTGCGGAGCATGTCCCTTCTTCAGGCTGCATTTTCACAAAATGGCTTCTCCAAAGTGAGGCGCGGGTTTTTCCGAACAGTTATCTCCAATCGGCGCATTTCGGGACCGATTCTGGTGACAAATACTAAGAAAGATCTGTCGGTCGGATTGGCCTATCCAGCTGCGTCCCGGATCAGCGGGGACACCGCTGCGGCATTTGGAGGCGCGGACGATCCATTCGGAGGAATTGGCAGCAATGGAGCGCAACAAATGGAACCCGGAGAAATTTCTAATTCTGCAACGAACCTCGAGGCCGTCAAATTCAACTACAAATGGGAGTCGGGACGGATTCACAACTTAAAGGATGACCGATTCATTGTTGATCCACACGGCGGTGACGCCCATGGGTTCGTCTTTGTCCCACAAGTCGCCTGGGCAATCAGCCGGGCGTTGATAACCTGAGACCGGGCCACTTGATACGCGGCCTTTTGATGCTCTCTCAACCAAAAACTGGAACCATGAATAAAACCGCGCTAATAACCGGGGCCACGACGGGAATTGGCTTCGAATTCACGAAATTGCTTGCCGCTGACGGTTACAACTTGGTCTTGATTGCGCGGGATGAACAGAAGCTGAGACAGATCGCTACTAGCTCGCAAACTAAGTTTAATGTTTCTGTGAAAATCTACCCAAAAGATTTGAGCGTGACCAGCGACGCCGAAGACGTTGTTCGACAGATTCGACAAGAATTCGATACGATCGACGTTCTCGTTAATAACGCAGGGTTTGGGATCTCAGGAGCGTTCGTTGAAACTGATTTACAGCGGGAGGTCGAGATGATTCAACTGAATGTGGTGTCTCTAGTAATATTGACCAAACTATTTGCGAGAGAGATGGCGCAAAAAGGGCATGGAAAAATTCTAAACGTGGCGTCTACGGCTGCTTTTCAACCAGGTCCCTTTATGGCGATATATTATGCAACAAAAGCATTTGTCCTATCCTTCTCAGAAGGGTTAGCTGAAGAATTGAATGATAGCGGTGTCACAGTCACCGCTCTCTGTCCGGGTCCGACCGCGACACAGTTTTCCAAACGGGCGGAATTGGAGAAAAGCAGATTGTTTCAAGGGGGCATTATTCCAGTGCTGGATCCAGCGACTGTTGCAAAGATGGGCTATGATGGGCTTAGCAAAGGTCAACGCATTGTTATCCCGGGATTGATGAATAAGATCGGCGTTCTAGCGCTGAGGTTCATCCCCAGGAGGTTAGTAACGCAAATTACGAAGCAGTTTAACAGATAAGCCATCGGCATTAAATAAATAGAAAAAAAATGCGGCGAGGGATTTTACGGCTTGGTCGAGAACGCTAGACAACAGTTGGAAGTGTTTTTTACAGAAAAAGCTAGCGCACTTTCATTGGAGCCTGTTTGTCCGTCACCCGCTCGCAGGCAAGCGATACGAGCCGAACAAGCACAAAGATTGCGAGTAATATCAGCAACGCGCGCTTCCACCAGCGGCGAAGCGCGGTACCCACGGGGGTTTCGAGGACGACGTCCTCCAGAACACGGTCGGCGCCCCGTGTTCTAACGGTGGGCAGTTTCGTCCGGGCAGGATGGTTCATAAATTTCAGGGAAGACGCTCATGGCTTCTTTGATCATCTCGTCGCGACTCGTGAACCGGCTCTGGTCGTAGCAGGCCAGCGGGTTGGCGAGCGCGTTGAGCAGACAGCGGTTGCAGAAAGTGCACGGCTTGTCCGGGAGGTCCTTGCCGTTGCGAAAGTAGGTATTGACCAGGTCATTGTTCGCGATGAGCGGACGCGCGATTGCCACCCCATCACAGACGCCCTCGGTAATCACTCTGCGAATCAGCGCGCCGTCCTGGTAGCCGCCGGTGTTGAGCACTGGGATGTGCGCTGTCCAGCCCAGCTGGGCCTCCTCTTTTGTCACAACGTCGCCGCGTGCTTTTGCATGCGCTATCGCCGCTTGCTTGACCAGCTTGCACAGCGCAGAGCTGACGCCCTCGATCGGGTAGGCCCGCTTGCTCCGGTTCCACACCGAGCGGAAAATCCACCTCAGCCACGGGAAGTGGAACAGCGTGAGATTTGAAAACGCGCGTTTGCCGCTCGATGCCATCACGCCATACCACCACGATGCCTCATCCAGCGGGAAGCCACCGGGTGGAACTAGCGGATGCGGGAATGTGCTTCCCGCCGAGACGTGCAACCCGTTCAGTCCCGCCTCTTCGGCCCACTCGAAAATTTGGAGCGCCTCTTTAACCGTGTTGCCCTGTTTCCATTCCAGGGGAAAAAGCGCGCGGTTCAGGTCCAAAATGTTGATTTTTGCCTGGACATGGTAGTCCCATCCGACCTCCGCGCGAATGGCCTTAATCACCTCGATCAGGAAGCGGGCGCGGTTTGCCAGCGATCCCCCGTATTCGTCCGTCCGGTCGTTAATGGCCGAGCTGAGAAACTGGGTGAACAGGTAGCCATGCGATGCGTGGAGTTCGACGCCGTGGACTCCCGCTTCCTTAGCACGCCTCGCGCCGGCCGCAAAAGCCTGGATGACCTCGTGAATTTCATCCTGATTCATTGCTCTCGCGAGCAGGCCGTGGAAGCTGTCGGCCTTATTGGTGGAAGAAAGCCCCGGCTCCATCATGTTCTCCACTCCTGGAATATCACGCTGACGCCCGCCATGGCTGAGCTGGATGATGTATTTGCAGCCGTCAAATTTCTCTACACGGTTGGCCACGGCACTCCAGAACCGGATGGTATTGTCGCGGTCGATCATCGCATATCTCGGCAGGATGCGTCCCTTAATATGCACTGGCACAAATGACGAGATGATCGCCCCTACCCCGCCGCGAGCAAATTTCTCCTCCCAGCGAATGCGCGCTTCGGAGCCAGTTCCGTTGTAGTGGTCAAATTGGCCTGAGATGCTGGATCTAAAGATGCGATTCTTTACCTGCAAGCCTGCGCCGGGTTTTACCAATATCTTTCCATCTCGACTTCTCTCGACTTTGGGAAAGATAAGTGGTCGGAGAATTAACGCATTCTTCCCCGGCAAAGATGTAGCGCTTTGCGTTGACTGCTCCGTCATACGTATCTGTTAAGGGGTTTATTCGGGCCGGCCCACGTTTTCCGTGCGTCAGCGTTCTGTACAAATTTATTTGTTTCGAGGTCTGATTTTTTCTCAGGCGCGCTTATCCCTAATCGTCTTCCCAATGCGCACGATGCGCATGTTCGACAATCACGTCACCGGCCTTTTCACCGAGCATGATGATGGATGCGACCGGGAAAAACCCGGGGATGTGAGGCAAGGCACCGGCATCGACGACTCGCAAACGCTTCACGCCTCGAACACGGAAGCTACTGTCTAGAACGGCCATTGGATCATGGTCAGCTCCGATCTTTGCTGTACACGACGCGTGGTGCCCCCACGCCTCATTTCGTATGTAGCTTCTGATCTCATCGTCGGTCTGGACCCCGCTTCCAGGGTGAAGTTCGGCAGCCACATGCTGCGCCGCCTGTGGGTCATTGACGTAGCTCCGGGCGAGCTTTACACCCTCCACAGCGGCATTCAGATCATCGGGGTCCGTGTCGTTGTTGCCCTCTTTGAAATAGTGAAAGTTGATCTCCGGCATCCTGCGCGGATCGGTTGACCTCAGGGTCACGACACCTGCGGTGTTTTTGGTGTGAACCTTTAGTATTAGCCAAGTCCAGGTTTGACCTAAAGTCATTTGAGAATACCCCGGGAAAAACCCATCGAACTGGGTTGCCTGGCCGGCGATAAACAAATCGGGAAGCCTGAGGTCCGGGCGCGATTTTGCGATACGGAAAGCGTAATTGGCGTTGTTTGCGTACGGACCGTAGAACGGAGAAGAGATCAAGGGTAGCCCCTGACCGGTCAGCCAAGCCTGGAAGCAGGTATCGCTCTGTAGAGATGGCGTTGGCATGCACTGCGTGTACAGTCCTATAGCATCCTCGGGCTTGAGCTGGACGTTCACGGTGATCTCATAACGGTCCTGCAGATTCCGCCCCACACCGGGCAAGTCGACGACAACGTTGATACCAAGGGCGGTCAACTCGCTCGCCGGCCCGATTCCCGAGAGCTTTAGCAATTGCGGCGTATTAAAGACGCCAGCCGAAAGGATCACTTCCCGACGGGCGTAGATCCGGTGGGTGTTCGGCACGAACGAGGAATCGAAGTGCTGATCGGCTTCATAGAGCTTCGGAGCGTCAAGGAGGTTCCGAGGGGGGGGAGCCTGCAGGAACTCGACGCCAAACACCCTCTTACCATCCATCAGAATTTTCGACGCGAGAGCGCCGGTGATCAAAAACAGCTTGTCGGGATGCGCTTGCTGGGTGGCTACGAGATGCTCGCGGATCGATATCCTGCGTTGGGTCACCACAGGAAAAGGAAAGCCTTCCGCCGGCTCAAGCCCAACGTGCATTGGCGCAGTAAATGCACCGAAAGCGCCCTTAGCAACCAGAGGGTTGTTGATATCCGGAAAAGGGAATTTTGCACCCGCACCCGACTCGGCCATGTCCCGTAGCACCGGATAGCGATCGAATATCCGGCTGTCAAACACGGAAGCCGGCATGTAGCCATTAAAGCCATGGCCCCGCGTCTGCTGACAATAATCGCAGCGCTCGATCCTCTCAAAGATCTCTCGCATGCGTTCGGGGCGCCAGGAAGGGTCGCCCGTTGTCTCCGCGATGTCCTCCCAGTCGTCGTCATGCGGATAGACCCAGACCATGGCATCGTGCGCAGTGGACCCTCCGAGAGTACTACCCCGGGGATAATAGATGCCCTTGCCGGGCACAAACTTCGAATCAAGCGCCTGCTGGGCCGAGTCGCCATAGTGCTTAACAAAGAACGCCCAGCTCAAGAGATCGGTTTCGGAAGCGATCCCGGCGAACGCGGGTACCTGGTAAATGATCCCCGTGCTTGGATCGATAGCATTTGCCTCTGGCCCCAGGGCGTCGAGGCCGGCTTCGAGAAGGGCTACTTTGAAACCTTCTCTGGCGAGACGGGCAGCGAGGGGTCCACCGCCGGCCCCTGAACCTACGATAATGTAGTCGAACAAAATACTACTGTCTGACGCTCCCCAAGCCGGTGAAAATGGCTTGACCGCGGCGGCCAGGCTCGCTGCGAGCAGACTACGAGTGAATTGTCTCCGACTTACTCCTGCGGACGGTCGCGTGTTCGGATCGAACTTTTTCATATGATTTCTCCTTTTTTTTGTTAGTTTTGACCGACACCAGCAAACAGAGCACAGCCGCGTTGTTCACAAGGATTTGAGGTATTCAACGAGCGCTCTTTTCTGTTCCTCGGGCAGGTCGGTCCCGTAAGTGTGGCCTTGGTTTCCGTTGCCGGGCAGATTCGTGTCGTATTCGAAACCTACCCGTGCTGCCTCCGGGCCTTCCGAGACAAACCCCACGTTGACTTGATCATAAACGTCATAGCCCCGGAGGAACTTCTTCGGTCGCGCATCCGGAGCGGCCAGCAGGGCGGTTAGCGAGGGCACAGAACCGTTGTGAAGGTACGGGGCACGCAACCACAGGCCGTCCAGGAGTACGGACTGATAGCCTTCAGGCACGACTTTCCGCAGATCGTGGAAGGCCCATGGATAGCCTTGAGCGAACTGATTATATTTGTCGGCCGCCTCCTTTGTCCACATGTCGAGACGATGGCGGTCAGTGCCAAGTCCGGGTTCCGTTACCGGGATGACCTGCCCGGTTCGCTGGCCATCCTGCCCGTGGCAGGTGTTGCATTGCTGTGCGAAAATCTCTTTACCGCGTGTCGCCAATTCGTGATCTATAGCGAAAGGGTAGGGAGGAGGCGGACGTTCCGTGATGAATTTTTCCACACGCTCCAACCCTTTGAGATTAATCGACTGCTTTGTTGCGCCGTCGCCAATTGCTCCGGTGCGGATGGTTTCCACCAACGAACTCTCCAAACCATCCCAATGCAACGCTTGACCCTGGTGGGCCCTACGGTTCCAGATCGGCATCATGTCAGAGTTGCCGATGGTGTCGTCTACCGGTAGCTTCAACACGCGGAATTTCACGGGATTGAAAGGATCGATCCGCCCCGACCCCCAGCGCGGACGCGAATCCATCCAGGCGAACTCCTCCTTCTGCTGAATGAGCGCTTTCTTGGTCTGTGGGATGATGACATAGCGATATAGTATTCCCTCAATGAGGGAGAATTTATGGTTGTAATAGATCTGCTCGAGCAGGCTATCTGCGTTGAACCTCGGATCGCTTGCGCAGGCATAGAGGAAGCGCAGGTAAGCCTGCACATCAAACTTATTTGACGGCCCGGTCGGCAGCACAACCGGCTTATCTCTTGGAGCAACACGGTACGTGGCACTATGGCAAGACGCGCAGTTGATGCCGACGCGGTCGAAACCGATGGTCTTTTTGGTGAAACCGACCGGCATTTCCTTGCCTTCTTCCCAGGTCAACCCGAGCGATGTGTAGCCCCCGGGACCGGGCAGCTTCTCAGGGAAAACGCGCGGTAATACCATCCAAATCCAATAGGGAACCCCTTCTTGGTTCTCAGTTCCGATCGACGCGTATTTAAAGTGCTCCTCGTCCGAGTCGTAGTTCGTTTCGTTTTCCCGGAAAAGGTAGAACCAAACGCCGAACCCAAGGACTATAACCAGCAGCAAAAGGACCGCCGCGGCCGTTAACAGGATTCGCTTCCATCTGCCTCTAGGCTCGATCATAGGATGTACTATTTCGATTGATTAACATCTCGAGCTGTCGCAGTCAGTTGTTTGCTATGCCGGAACAAGCGGGCAAAAGAAGAATCACCGCTGCCGCCATTCGTCGTGGCTTAACTTGGTTGTTCCTGCCTGTTAAATAGTCTTTATATATTCCACCAGTGCTTCCTTCTGCTCTGGCGACAAGCCGATACCGTAAAGGTGACCCGTATTTGCATTGCCCGGGACGGTTGTGTCATAGAGAAAATATCGGAATCCATTCTCTTCGGGAACATCAGAAACAAAGCCGACATTCTTCTGGTCGAAGACATCGTAGCCTCGGTAAAATTTACCAGGCCGATTTTCGACGGGCTCAAGCAGGGCTCGAATGGTTGGCACCGATCCATTGTGTAAGTACGGCGCTCGCAGCCAGATCCCGTCTAGGGGCTGATTTGCATAGCCGTTTGTCTTCCGAAAATGCTGGAAGCGCCATGGATAACCGGCATAGAGGGTGTTTTGATTTGAGAGAAATTCATAAGTGTACGAATTTAGACG
>DASZGG010000322.1:0-6553 GCA_035939025.1 Chthoniobacterales bacterium
GCTCGAGCTCTTCGCGATAACCGAACTCCCACGAACGGCTTCCGCCCTGCAGACAAAAGAACTTGTGCTCGCCGGGCATAGGACTGTTGCCGGCTTTCCAATCCTTGTAAAGAGTTCGCACATAACTGACAAACGGGGCGACACCAGTGACGGTAGCGAGAAGAAGATGATTGATGCGGCCGCTCTTCAGATCGAGCGTAAAGCGCCCCTTCGAGATTTTGCGGCAAAGCATGGTGTCGCCGACTTTGAGTTTGTAGAGATGCGGCGTGAGGGCGCCTTGCGGAACCAACTCTATGAAAAACTCGAGGCCTTCTTCGTACGGGGAAGAGACAATGGAGTAGGCTCGCTCGATGCGCTTGTCTTCGTGATCCACGCCGAGAGTGGCGTATTGTCCGGCTTTAAATGAAAATGGGCCGCCGGGATCAACCCGGATCAACCACAAATCTTCAGACAAATCTTTCCGCTCGATGATCCGAGCAGTAAAGTGTTTGTCTGTGGGCAGAGCCATCCTCATAATCCTCAATCGCCGAGTTTCCTATTGGGTCCATTCAAAGAACGACCGGGTGGAGCAGTTGTCTGCTTCGCCCGGTGCTGTGGAATCGATACGTTACCCCCGGAGATGACTTGAATGCGTTGATAGAAGCTATCCCTATATTTGGCTTCGTTTGCGTCTTTTGATTGGGGAGGCTCACGGCTGCCATTCCTCATGCTGTGGCTACCTAGGAACCCCAACGGGCGGCATTGTACACCCGGTTGGCCATTTTGCGAGGGGCTGAATCGCTGGCCCATGGGTCGGTTCCACCGACGCAGGTCGTGTGTCCGCATTCAGTTCAAGGGGCCGAAGATGTCGTCGACTGGAAATCTTTCTGTAACGCGGGATTCACCAAACGTTCATGGAATGGAGCTTAGACTCTCGGCGAGCTCTTCGCATGAACATCCTGGTCGTGGAAGACGATGAAGTCTTGGCCGAAGTCTTGGTCCATGGACTACGGGACGAGTCCTACGAAGTTGATCGGGCCGCGGACGGTCGCGCGGCCCTTCAACTTACTGGAGACACCGCTTTTGACCTGATTCTTCTCGATGTCATGCTTCCCGGCATGAATGGATTGGAAGTGGCGCGGCAGTTGCGCTTTCGGGGCAATTCCGTTCCGGTGCTGATGCTCACGGCGCGCGACGCTCTGTCGGATATCGTCAAGGGTCTCGACGCTGGGGCCGACGACTATCTTACGAAACCATTTTCCTTCGTGGAATTACTCGCACGGATTCGCGCCCTGGAACGGCGAGCATCCGCGAGGCCGAAAAGTGTTTTGGAATTTGAAGATCTGGTTCTCGACGTAAATTCTTATCGCGCCTTCCGCCACGGACGCGAGATTTACTTGACTGTCACCGAATTCCGTCTGCTCGAGCTGCTGGTGAAGAATCCCGGCCGTGTGTTGTCGCGATGGGCAATATTGGACGCGGTGTGGAGCAATCGCCCTGACGTCGCAGAAAACACCGTTGAGGCTTTCGTTCGGCTTCTAAGAAAGAAGTTGGATGACGGTGCTACCAAGAAATTGATTCAGACCCACCGCGGGTTCGGGTACTCGGTCGGAGGCCATCCGGCTTGATGAATTTGCCGATTCGAGCGCGCCTCACTGCTCTCTACTTCGTCGTTCTGGCTTCGTCGTTTGTGGCCTTCGTTTGGGTGAGTGACCTTGGCTTCCGCCGCAGCATTGAGACGACCGTCGACAACGCCTCACGCTCGAACCTGGAGACTGTTCGACGTGTTCTAGACCGCACTTCCTGGCAGGGAGAAGCCAAGGTCCGAGAAGAACTCACCCAGCTTGCGCTGCTTTGGGCGAATGGAGCGCTTTTTGAAGTTGCGGACTCGGATGGCAATTGGATCTTCCGGCCTCAGCAGTTTTTGCGAATAAATCCTCCGCTGCCACGGATTCGGGACGCACAGGTTTCCTTTGCCACCACGAACCTCGATGCTTTGCAGTATCGAATCGCGCTTCAGCGCATCACGACAGGCGGGAACGTTTATGAGATTCGTGCCGCGGTGCCGACCGAGCCCTTCGATCAAGCTCTTGACCATTTCAGGCTCATTGAAAAGGAGTTCCTTCCCGTATTGGTCCTGCTAGCTTCGCTCTTGGGCTACTGGTTAAGCGGAAGGTCGCTTGCCCCCGTCAACCGGATCATTGAGACGGTCCGGCTAATCGGCGCACAGAATCTGTCCAGCCGGCTGGAAGTGCCGAGAGCTCGTGACGAGCTACGACACCTCACAGAAACGCTCAATGCCATGCTTGCGCGCATAGAAGCCTCCTTCAAAAGCATTACGCAGTTCACGGCCGATGCCTCGCACGATTTGCGGACGCCGGTAGCTGTGATTCGCGCCACCGCCGAAATTACTTTGCGGAAGCCGCGCGCCCAAGAAGAGTACCGCCGGGCCTTATCCACCATTCTCGAAACTTCCGTGGACACGTCGGAATTGCTCGAAAATCTGCTGACCCTTGCCCGAGCCGACGCCGGTGCAGCCGGCATGGATATGCGCCCTCTCGACCTTTCCGCGCATGTGCAAAAAGCTCGGGAGCGAGCCGCCTTGCTTGGCCTCGAGAAAGCGCTGGATATCACCGCCACGACTCCGCGCGAGCCCGTTTGGGTCAAAGCAGACGCCATCGCGATCGACCGCCTGCTGCTCATCCTTTTGGACAACGCGGTGAAATATAGTCCAAGCGGCGGGCGATGCGAGATTGCTTTGTCTCAATCGGAGACTCACGCGCAGATTACGGTTCGAGATTCTGGCGAGGGCATCCCCGAATCGGAGCTAAAGAATATTTTTGACAGGTTTTACCGCGTCGATCGCGTTCGGTCCAAGAGCAATGGCGGTGCGGGACTGGGGCTTGCGATCGCCCGTTGGATCGCGGAAATGCATGGCGGAACAATCGCTGCCGAGAGCACGCCCGGCGCCGGTTCCGAATTTCAAATCAAGCTCCCCGCTGGCGCGGTTTAGAACTCTCGGTAATGGAATGACTTAGCCACACGTTCGGGCTTACCTGAAAAAACTTCAGCGTCAATTTAACCAACGTTTCAAGTCGCGTCATGGGCGGTTTCCATTTCCTCGGTTAAATCGAGGAAAGTTTTAAGAGTTCAAGTGTCAAAACTGACGCACCAGGAATCACCGCAGGTGGAGTTTCTTGCCGGATTACAAAAATTGGGGGGATCCATGAAGTCCAAGTATTACCGACTTTTCGCAATTTTTTCTGTTTTTGCAGGTTTCGCGCTATTGGCCACTGGCGCGCCTTCTTTTGCTCAGACCGAGCGCGCCACTCTGGAAGGCACGGTAACGGATCCAAGTGCCGGAGCCATTAGCGGAGCGGCTGTCAAAGTTACGGCTGTTGACACCGGGATTAGCCAGGAGCGCAAGACAAACTCGAGCGGTTATTATCGCTTTCCAGGGCTCCCCGTTGGGCAGTTCACCGTCACGGTCTCGAATCCCAGTTTCAAGACCAAGGTGATCGAACAAGTGATTTTGCAAGTGGGCGAAACTCATACGCTCGATGTCTCCCTGACCGTCGGTGAGATCGAAGACAAAGTTCTTATCACCGCAGAGGCAGGTCCTTCGGAACGAACCTCTGCTGCGGCCGCCACCGTAATTAATACCGAACAGATCGCGAACCTGCCGGTGAACGGCCGCGATTGGTCCAGTCTGACCCTGCTAGCCCCCTTCGCCCAGGACGACGGCGGCGGCGATCAACGCACCATCCGTTTTGCGGGCCGCGCTCGCGACGATAACAATTTCAATTTCGACGGAGTTGACGCGGGCGGAATCCAGGAGCAGGCGCAGAAATCACAGACTCGACTGCAAATATCCGAAGATGCAGTGGAAGAGTATCGCGTCAACAGCGCGCTCTACGACGTGGAATACGGAACGCAGGCCGGTGGTCAGATCAATGTCGTCACCAAATCCGGGACCAACGATTTCCACGGAACAGCCTTTGGCTACTTGAGAAATTCCGTGTTCGATGCTCGAAATTTTGACGATTTCGCGCCAGACGCTACCGGCAACCCGATCATACCGGAGATCCTGCCCTTTCGAATGGGCCAGTACGGAATGACGGTGGGCGGGCCTGTCAAGAAAGACAAAACCTTCTTCTTCCTTAGCTACGAGGGACTCCGCCAATTGCAGGAGTCCACCTCGTTGGGAACGATCTTTGTACCGAGCAAGAGCTTTGTGGAAGACGTTCTCATTAACGGCAGAAACGATGTCACACAAACTCCCCCGGTACATTTTGGTCCTTCGCCAAACATGTGCGCAATTCTTCAGGGTTTTCCCTGGCGTGCCTCAACTGGCACCATAGCTGGATGTGCTCCATTAGTGGTTTATCCTGATAACGACTTCAGGGCCTTGACGCCGGCTGAACTCGGAAACGAAAGTTTCGACGCCAACGATCTGCCCACTGACATTGAGGCCTTCACCCACCCTATACAGACAACGGTTCACGAAGACACTTGGCTGGTGCGTGTCGACCACAAATTCAGCGACAAAACCACTCTTTACGGCCGTGCCCAGCGCGATATCAGTCTTGTCGATGCGCAGATTGGTGTCACCGTCGGTTTGGACAAGGCGCAGACCATAAACCACCCCGCCAACTATCTCCTTGCCTTGCAACATATCTTCACGCCCAACCTCTTCCACGAGGTCAAGGTTTACATTAACCGTTCTCCTTTTCACAATCCTGAGGCGAGTACGCTTACCTATGCTGTGAACTCGAACAATTTCACCGGCATTCCGAACGAATCGGCGGACATTGAAGTCGGCACTACCTACGGTGTCGTCAACAACCTGACCTGGACTCACAATCGCCATGCTTTCAAGATGGGTATGGAAGTTCGCCGCGTCCGCCTCAACCAGGGTCAAACAGCGAATAACACGCTCAACTTCGCGGACAATCTAAGCCTGATCGCCGGCACGCTTTCGAACCTCAATTTTATCGCGCCCTGGTGCTGCCACCGTCTTCGCCGGGGCTTCTACATGCCTTACTTTCAGGATGAATGGAAGGTCACTCCAACTTTCACGGTCACCGCCGGGCTGCGCTGGGAATACTATGGCGTAGCTACTGAAGCTACTAACCGAACTACGGTCTTCGATTTGAATCAATTTCATGGCGCCTGCCTGGGAAGCGGTTCTTTCAATACTCCCTTTATCGCTCCGATAAACACCCCGCCATGCCCGATAAACCCGGCTTTGTATAATCCTGATTACAAGAACTTCGACCCTCGTGTGAGCCTGGCTTGGGCTCCCGCTGCGCTTCACGGAAAGACCGTTGTTCGCGCTGGCTTTGGCATCTATCATGGCGCCGCGCAGAATGACGATCTGAACGCAGGACTGGAAAGCGACACCTTCCGCGCAACAGTGCAAGGACCAACGGTTACTCCAGCCTTGACACAGGAAATCCCCGATCTATCGGGCCTCGGCACCCAGAAACAGGCCAACCATCCTCGCGCCCTCCAGCGGCAGGACCGGCGCGACCTTTATGCCGAGGAATGGGGATTAACGATCGAAGACCAGCTCCCAGCCCGCTTTCAGCTTTCCGCGTCTTACCTGGGCAGCCATGGGGTTCGCCTCTTCTCGCGAGGTGGCGTCAATCTGTGCGACTCGCCTTTAATACCCAATAGTACGGACCCGACCCAAGTCACGGACTGTGCCCGGCCTCTGGATCAATACTTCCCGGGTAATCCGGTCACTACAGATCCGTACGGCTCGGTCGACATCAAGAGAGACATCGGATCCAGTACCTATAACGCTCTTGGAATCTTGCTTGAGCGAACTTTCAGCAATGGTTTCATTTTCCAATCTCGCTACACATATTCACACTCGATAAATGATGGTTCCGTCGGAGGCGGCGAATCCAATGGACCGGAGAACGTCAACTGCCTGCCCTGCGACAAAGGCCCAAGCATCTTCGACATTCGCCACAACTTCACGGCCAACGCGGTGTACGAGCTCCCCTTCGGTCCGGGCAAGACTTACCTTAACAATTCTAGCGGCGTGGTCGGCAGGCTCGTCGGAGGCTGGAGTCTCAGCAGCGTCGGCATCTGGCATACCGGCCATCCGCTGACGGTTTTTATGGACTTGAGCGGGGCCGTAAGTAATCCGGCCAACCCTTTCTTTAACCTTCCTAACGGCCCGTTTGCCGACACCTATCTTCTCCCCGATGGCAACGACCAGACGACGCAACGGCCCGACATCGTGCCGGGTGTGCCTCTAACCCTCCCTGGCGGCGGTCACAATGGAGTGCCCCTGATCAACCCCGCTGCCTTCAAGGCTCCCCCAACGAACGCTGAGGGCTTCTTCACCCGGTACGGGGACGAGGGAAACGGCATCATCCGCGCTTTGCCCACTTGGCAAATGGATCTGGCGCTGATGAAAAACACAAAGATAAACGAGCGTTTTTCTGTCGAGTTTGGTGTACAAGCCTTCAACATTTTTAATCACACCCAGCTTGGCGATCCAAACCAACTGACACTCAACTATGATTCAGGAACTGGCCTGTTATCCCCGAGGCCCAAT
>DASZGG010000323.1:0-7266 GCA_035939025.1 Chthoniobacterales bacterium
AAAAACTGGTATAAGGAGGAAGGTCTAGATGTCCAGTTCATGTGGTATGACTACGCGCCTTCCATGGACGCTTTCTCTTCTGGCAAGGTTGATTGCGTCGGGATGACGAACGGAGATGCGCTCGTCACCGGGTCCAGCGGTAAACCATCTGTCGCGATCGTCATCACGGACTTTTCCAGCGGCAACGATATGATCGTGGCAAAGCCGGGCATTGAGTCGGTTAAGGATCTGAAAGGAAAAAAGATCGGGGTCGAGGTAGGCCTGGTCGACCACCTGCTATTGCTGAACGCACTAGAGTCCAACGGATTGAAGGAAAGCGACGTTACCCTGGTGAACACGCCAACCAACGAAACACCTCAGGTCCTCGCTGCAGGCGCGGTGGACGCAATCGGAGCCTGGCAACCTAACTCCGGTCAAGCGATGAAGACCGTTCAGGGTTCGAAACCGATTTACACCTCGGCTCAGGCGCCGGGATTAATTTACGATCTGATGTACGTTTCCCGCGAAAGCCTCGAAAAGAGACGCGCGGATTGGATGAAATTTGTGAAGGTCTGGTATCGCATCGTCGACTATCTTCAGGACCCGGCAAACCTCGACGAGGCACTAAAGATTTTGGCTGCCCGAGATAACGTGAAGCCGGAAGAATACGAGCCGTTCCTCAAAGGCACGCATATCCTAACTCTTAAGGAGGCTTTGCAACGATGGAAAAAAGGAGAGGGCCTTGGTTCGATCTACGGCTCCACCAAAGTCGTGGATAACTTTAATGTGAAATACGGCGTCTATAAGCAGCATGTTGATTTCCAGGGCTACTTCGACTCGAGCTTAACGCAAGAGTATGCCAAATCGACGGCCGCGAAGACCACCGCCAAATAGTTTTGAGGCTAGCCTGCAAAAATCACGTCCGGCGCCGCCCATGCGCGTCAACATAAGGAAGCCGTGCAAATCTCTTCCCTGAAAGGGGACCAGGTCTCAGCCCAGGGTTTTAACCCTGGGTTAGGCAATTCAAGGCGATGTGCCCTGAAGGGGCACCATAATCCGGACCAAGCGACGAGCTCCTGGCGCTAGAAAGCTCTTAAACAGAGGCTGCGCGTCTGTTTAAGAGCCTGTTTTCAAAATAAAATGAATCGAAACAAACTGTATCTTCTCTCCAAAAAGCAGCGGAATTTTCCGGCGTAGCCGGAGAGTTCCGCTGCTACAGCCTGCATCGCTCACAAATCTCTAAGGATTTGTGAGCGATGCAGGCTAGCCGGATGATCTTCAAACAACGAGAGCCCTGGTTCAAGATCCGGGAAGAGCTCAACGCGCATCGAGCGGGTCTTCTTACTGGGCTCTCGTTTTTTCTTCCATTGGCGATCTGGTGTTTGGTTAGTTACGCGCCATTCATCTGGCATCCAGACGTTCGACTCGACGTTTCTGCTGACAGGACAGATGTCGCGACCGTTTACACTGCAGGCGACCACGTGAGCAAGGAATTTTTCGCCACCTTCCAGAAGGCGGTTCGCGATGAAAACGCGCAAATTCTCCAGGATCGCCAAAGTGGTAACGCCTCCGCGGATATCATGGTTCGGCGCGACAACCAGAAGAAGTTGCGGCAACTCGCGCCTCTAGCCATCTCAAATGGTTGGCTGCGCTGGAATCAGCGTGAGGACGACGCCGCCATCTACAAAATCTGGAAAGAAATTGCCACCGGCGCTTTAACACCGAAAACGCCCCCTTTGAGCCCCGAAAATCTGGATATTGTCCGTCAGAATTGGCAGTGGCTTTCCGCAGACAGCGCGGACTTCGACGCCCGGAAGCTGCCCGACCAACCACTTCTTAGTCTGATACCTCAAGGCAAGCCGTCCAATCCTTCTTATCTTCCTGCTCCTGGTGACGTTCTCCTGACCGGGTGGCACAATTTTACCTCCGAAGCCGAGCTCGGTCAGCTGTCGATGATGGAGCGTCTTCTGATTTCGATTCGGATCGTGTGGGGGGGCTTTTTGCTCTCCTGCCTGGTCGGTGTTCCCATCGGTGTTTTGGCAGGGACCTATTCGCTCTTTTCGAAATTACTCGAACCGTTCATTGATTTCTTTCGGTACATGCCCGCGCCGGCATTCAGCACTTTGTTGGTGGCAATTTTTAGCGCGCACGATGAACCGAAAATCGCTCTGGTATTCATCGGAACGTTTTTCCAGATGGTTCTTGTAATCTCTAAGACGACGCGCCAACTCGACCACTCTTTGCTTGAGTCGGCGCAAACACTGGGAGCGAAGCCGCGGCAACTCTTTACCCATGTCGTCATCCCTGGAATTCTCCCGGACCTTTACAACGATCTGCGAATTCTTCTCGGCTGGTCATGGACCTGGCTGGTGATTGCGGAATTAATCGGTGTAAAGACCGGCCTCACCGAATTCATCGAGACGCAGGGGCGCTGGCGCAACTTCGACGCAGTTTTTCCGGTGATCATTATGATCGGATTGATCGGGTTTTTTACCGATCAATTTCTCGCCTGGTTCCGCGGCATTCTTTTTCCATACACACGCAAACCGCGCTCGAAATCGAAAAGATCGAACCAGCGGCAAGAATTGGCCAAACCCGCTCAAACTCCGACTCCAAGAACTACCGTCAAAGAGCTGACACCAACATGACCCAGATAGACCTTCCGGATTATCGACTCCAGTCGGCAGACGTTGCGGCCCGGTTCAGGCGACTCAAATCGCGACCGGTCGTGCTTGAAGCGCGCAACCTGGGCAAGACGTTCGCATCCTCTCACGATGAAGTTGTCGCGCTGGAGGATATAAATTTCGCGGTTCATCGACGTGAATTTCTCTGCGTGATCGGGCCTTCCGGGTGCGGCAAATCCACGCTCATCCGCATTTTGGCCGGGCTGGAAACGCCGACCGAAGGCGAAGTCTTAATCGATCGTAAGCTCGTCACCGGCCCTGGCCCGGAACGCGGCATGGTCTTCCAAGGGTACACGCTCTTTCCTTGGCTCACGGTCAAAGGAAACGTCATGTTCGGACTCAAAATGGCTGGGCGTGCCTCCATCCACGCCGAACCCGAGGCAAGGCAATGGATCGAGATGGTTGGCCTTTCCAGATTTGAAAATGCTTATCCCCACCAGCTTTCCGGCGGGATGAAACAGCGAGTCGCGATTGCCAGAGCTTTGGCCAACCAGCCGCGAGTTCTGCTGATGGATGAACCATTCGGCGCGCTCGACGCTCAGACAAGGTGCCAAATGCAATCGTACCTTCTGCAGATCTGGCGTAACGTTGACGTCACTATTGTTTTTATCACCCATGATTTGGACGAAGCAATTTACCTCGCAGATCGTATCCTGGTGCTCAAGCCTCATCCGGGGCGTCTCGACGAACTGATTGAAGTTTCAGTGCCACGACCACGTTCATCTGAACAACTTATCTCACCAGAATTTCTGGCGACCAGGAAACGGCTTGAGGATCTGATCCATCCACCGGGCCAGTCGGCCGGAGACAAGCTTCCGACGCTGCGTCTGACACGAGCCGGCGATGACGTCGAGTGACATCTCTTGCGCAAACCACTCAATGGATTACCGCCCAAACAACGACTATTCTCCGGCCTTTGGCGATGGCAGTTACCGGTATGCACGCCGTCCAAAAGCGCTGCAGCAAATCTTGCAAGAGATCCAAGAATGTGCCGACAAGCCGCTTGCTCAGAGCACCACACTGCCTCCGGAAGCCTATACGAGCGAGGCGTTCTATCAGTGGGAAACCGAGAATATCTTTCGTAACGAATGGATCTGTCTGGCTCATATCTCCCAGATCTCAAGTCCTGGCGATTTTCTAAATGCTGATCTCCTCGGAGAGCCCTTAATCGTCGTGCATGGAAAGGATCACGAGGTTCGCGTTCTATCCCGGGTATGTCCGCATCGCGCGATGGACATCATGCCGCCCGGATTCGGCTACGATGGTCACGGGCAGGCGAGCGCCAAAGAAGGAAAGGCGGGTTGTGGCCAGACTCGGCTGTTTCTCTGTCCCTATCATGCCTGGACCTTTGAGCTCGATGGATGCCTGAAGGCCTGCCCCGAAATGCATCTGGCGGAAAACTTCGAGCGAGATGCGTTCATGCTGAAGCCATTCCGGAGCGAGATCTGGAATGGATTTGTTTTCGTTAATCTCGAAGGCGATGCCCCGGCACTGCACGGGAGACTTAAGGAAGTGGATGGAGACTTCGGTGAATGGAAGCCTGCCGAGATGGAGTTGATCATCGAACGAGAATGGGATTGTCCCTTTAATTGGAAAGTGCTCGTCGAGAACTTCATGGAGTCCTATCACCACCTTGGCGCACACTCAAAAACGCTTCAGCCATTGATGCCGGCCCGCGATACCTGGAACGAACAGGAACGCGAGACCTACATTCGCTGTCATCTTCCGATTAAGGAATCGATCCTCCAGGAATGGCGGCAGATCGAAGCAGCCGGCGGACACCCGTACGGGTTTCCGGCGATTAAAGAGTTGGCCGAACGAAAGAAACGGGAAACCGGCCTGTTCCTGGTTTACCCATGCTTCCTTTCATTCGTGTTGGCCGACCGGGTGATCTGGTATCGGGTCGAGCCGATGGGACCCCACCGCATGAAATTGCTTACCACCGTCCTCGTGCCAAAGGATACCATGCTGAGCCCCGACTTCTCAAAAATGCTCGAACGCGAGACGAAGATGCTGATCGATTTTCACCTGGAAGACATGCATGTGTGCAGTGCCGTGCAGCGAGGCCTTTATTCGTCCGGTTATCAACGCGGGCGTCTGAGCCACCTCGAAATGTCGGTGTGGCTGATTCAACGATATCTTGCCGCAAGAGCCAGAGGAACTTGGCCGACGTTGGACCGGCCTGCCGCCCCCAGTCAGCGATAAAAAATGACTGATAACGACAACGGCAACGGAGGAGTTCAAAAAGGTCATGCCTGGCGAGAGTTCGCCCTAGCCCCTGAAATGGTACGATTACCCTCTGGAAACTACCTCATGGGAGAGAACGAGGAGGACAAGTTCGCTAACGCGACGGAGCGACCTCGCCATCGAGTGGAGATCAATTACGAGTTGGCTATCTGCCGTTACCCAATCACTCAGGGTGAGTTTTACGCATTCGATCGGAGTGCGATTTCCCAACCCCATCTTCCTGTAGTGGATGTGAGTTGGCTGCAAGCCGTTGATTATTGCGCCTGGTTAGCTCAACAGACAGGCCGACCTTACCGGCTACCGAGCGAGGCAGAGTGGGAATATGCTTGTCGTGCGGGATCGACCTCTCCGTTTTCAATCGGTAATTCTATCACTTCCGAAGATGCCAATTTTTTATATGACGAGAACGGTAAAAGAGTGGGTCTGGGGCATTCAACACCGGTCGGGAGTTACGGACTAAACGCCTTCGGATTAGGCGATATGCACGGAAATGTTTGCGAATGGGTCTCTGACTGCTGGCGTCCAAATTACCAGGGCGCTCCCAGTGACGGTTCTCCATGGCTCGAGACAGCAGAAACTAAGCGTCGTGTAATCCGAGGCGGCGCTTGGGATTATTTGCCCCGGCTCTTGCGTAACACGTGGCGAGATTCGCTGCTACAGACGATTCGCCGCGATAATGTGGGTTTTCGCGTTGCGTTAACTTTATGAAATGGTTGGCCTGATCGTTACGCCGGGTGGTGCGCAGACCTTCGAATTCACTTTCATGCGACTCAAACTCTTCAAGACCTTATGGGGCCATACGACATCGTTTGAAGATGCGGCAAGACAAGTGATTGACGCTGGTTTTGACGGAATCGAAGGGCCAAGTCCGGAGTCCAAAACAGATCGCCAGGTTCACAGAAAAATTCTGAGCGATCATGGTCTCGACTATATTGCGGAAATTACCACCGGCGGTTCATACGTCCCAGACGCCGGCCTCAATCCGGCCGCGCATTTCGACACTTTCGAACGAAAACTTCCACTGGCTCTCGAGCTTGATCCGCTGTTTGTGAACTGCCTGGCGGGAAGCGATCTTTGGTCTTTCCGTGACAACATCTGTTTTCTGCAGAGAGCAATGGAGCTCACAACACGAAACGGTGTGACGATCGCATTCGAAACCCATCGTAGCCGATCAACCTTTCATCCCTTGATCACTCAACGTCTTCTTGAGGAGTTGCCAGATCTCCAGCTCACGATCGATTTCAGTCATTGGTGTTGCGTCTGCGAGCGTCTCGTCTTGGATGAGTTGCCTGACATTCTTGAGCTCTGCGCTAATCACGCAAAGCACATCCACGCGCGAATCGGCTATGACCAAGGACCACAGGTGCCAGATCCCCGGGCACCGGAGTTCGCCCCAGCTCTGCGCGCACACGAAATCTGGTGGAATCGGCTTTTGAGGGGAATGAGGCAACGGAAAATCTCATGCGCGACCATGACACCGGAATTTGGACCGGACGGCTATTTACATTTAGAACCGTTCACACAGCATCCGGTGGCAGATCTCTGGGAGTTGAACAAGTGGATCGGACAGAGGCAGAAGGCGCGTTTTAAGGAGTTACACGAGTAAGATAAATTTCTCTGGATCGAACCTGTTTCAGCTTGACCTCAGTATTACGATTTTTAGATTTGTTAATATCATAGCCAGCTCGATGAAATCTCAGCCCATTTCTAAAAACGGCTCTTCCGATGGTAAAGTCCAAAGAATCAGCGTCTCTCTTCCTGACTCGGTGTTTCGCGAGCTGGATCAGCTTGTAACCGAACGGGGGCTCGAAAGCCGCTCTAAAGCTATCGCCGACATGGTCACCCACTTCGCATTGGAACATCAGGAAGATAAAGGTGACGGAATCATGGCCGGAACAATCACCATCGTGTACGACGAATCGAAAGGAAACTTGTTACAGCGACTCGCTGAACTCGAGCGCGTTTTCGTCGACGAAGTGATCAGTTCACTTCACGTACAGCTGCAGGACAATCATCGGATGGAAGTTCTGCTCGTGCAGGGACCAGCTAAGCAGCTCAAGAGGATCGCTGACAAATTGATGGCACTTAAAGGTGTAAAGACCGGCAAACTCACGCTGACCAGCATGATTATTCCGCCTCTTCATCCCCTCCCTCCGAAGCCGGCTTATAAACCCAACAAACTCTAACCAGTGATAGGACAAAACATGAATACGAAACAGCCGATCTCCACGGATCGAATTGTTTTCGAGGAGACCATTCCAGGCGGCGCCATGTGGTCCTGCGTTCTTAATCGCCATCGTACGCTTCGCCTCACCGACATTGAAGGGGGAGTCAATGTCAGTGCATTGCTTTATAA
>DASZGG010000324.1:0-2487 GCA_035939025.1 Chthoniobacterales bacterium
CGTCAGGAATTGAGAAATTCAAGCAGGAGTTATCGGTTTATGAGGGCGCGAAAGGCTCGGTACAGTTTCCATTAGATAAACCCATTCCTTTCGGGCTGATAAGCAAAATTGTAAAGTTCAGGGTACAGGAGAATTTGAAAAAGACAGAAAGCAAAACGAAGAATAAGTAGAGAACATTTGTTGTCATTGGTTGACTCGCGTCGGATATAAAAGCTAAGCCTTGGAAAGAGTGTGTTCGCTTTGCCTCCCCTTGGGCGACTGGAATGTTTCATTAACTTGGACGGTCTTCAGGCGTAAACCAGGAAGTGAATTTCTTCTGGCAAAATGGTGGAAATGTCTCTGATGATGTTACCCCGTAGCAGATTGACGATCGCGCTGCGTTGCGGCGCGCCAACTATGAGATGCGATGCGCCCACTGTTGCAGCAATGTCGACGATTGTGTCCGCGGTTGAGTCACTCACCGCATAACAAGGCAAAAGCCGGAGACCGTCCGCTTTTTCGCTCGCATACCTAAAAATCGAGATTGCTTCGTCATCTTCAGCCCATTTTCGTCTGCGGTCACCGGGAGCGATCAAGGGCTGTTCGCGCACAAACAATAGATAAAGTGGGCGATCTGTTTCTTTCGCCGCCTCGATCGCATAGTCTAAGGTGCGTCCGATTCCACGAACCGCACAAAGGATCGGTGAGCCTGCGGGTTCTCGAGCCGACGGATTGAATAGATTTGGAAGTGATGGAACCTTCTGGTCTGCGGAAGCCTTTTGAGCGGCTTCTGCGGTGCTGCGCTTGGCTGCCCGCTCGGCTGCCAAGCCGCGCAGCACCATCCCAACCGCAAGTACGGCAAGAGCAAATACCCGGGCGTTAGGCTTATCGATGAAAAGCGAGATCTCTATGGCCGCCATGATCAGGAAGGTGCCAAACATCAAGACCCGTTCCCAAATCGGCAAATGCAGTTTCCGATCTGTAGAAACCGCCCCGAGGTTCGTCGCGATGGCTCCGACGACTCCGACCGCGTAAAGATCAGCCAAGCCGGCCACGTCCCGAACCGCTATCACCAAAAGAGCCGGAACCAACGCCGCCACGAGCAATCCAAAAGTCGGAACTCCAAAGCTGTTTAACTTTTCGAAACGCTGTGGCAACTCTCCGTCTCGGGACATCAAGAAGAATGTACCGATCAGGGCGACGATCGCCGTGTTCACGGCGGAGAGCAGCAGGCAACCAAACACAATGCTTACGCACCAAGCTGCGATTTGTCCGGCTGAAGGTCCGAGAGCCCCTCCGACGAAAACGTCGCCCATATACTTCAGCATGTAGTCACGCACACCGGGACTGCCAGGAGCGTCCACGTTGTCTCCCTGGATCTGCAATCCATGTAACGCCTGCATTCCGAGGCCGAGCAGCGCAGTGAAGATGCAAACCTCCAACATCACCCAGACGATCGCGCGATTCGAAGTGTGGGTTACGGAAGGATGATCGTCGGTGCTCCCCTTATTGAGCTTCATCACTCCGGTGGCATTGGCAATTGCCTCAACCCCAGAGAGCGCCAACACAATCGATACGAATCCATTCCAGTTGCGGAGCCAGCCACCCTGCAGCGGCTGCATATTGCGGATAGCCTCTCCAACATGCGGAAGAACGAAGCAGCCGAGAGAGATGACCACGATCACCGTTGGCACCGAAATCAGCAAAGCCAAGCCGCTCGAGTGCTTAGGTCCCAAAAAATTCAGTGCACCAATGAGAAGAATCGTGCCCGCGGCAAAAAGCTCCGGGTAAGGCCAACCGAGATATTGAAAGGCGGAAAGGGCGCTTAGCGCCGCAGTGACAATATAATCGGCGATCAACAGGAAGGCGCCGACAATCGAGATGACCTCGGATCGATGGCGAACGCTGGCGTAAACTCCCCCTCCGTCCGGATAATGCCGGCAGATGGCCATATAATTCACGCCGACAAGCGCCATCAACACGCACATGGCCAGGATCAGCCAGAACGAGCTGTAGCCGGCTACCGCGAAAGCCAAGCCAATGACGTAGGCTTTGCTCGTGCCCCAATCGCCGTAGAGAATCGCAGCCGCTCTAGGCGCGTCGACATTACGCGGCCTTTTGGTTCTCCCAACGATCATTCTAGCGATCGCTCCTCATAGACCTTTTGCAAAATCAGCAAACCGGAACAAATGATTCGCGGATGAGTCTTCCCAGGCGAGCATTTTCTTGCACCAAGGACTAAAAGAAACTCGGACCCGTCAGACTGAGAGTTCAGTCGGGTCGTTTCCGATTCAACCTAAATTCCGAATTTGAGGAGTCGTCCTCGTGCTCGTCGTCGTCCTCGAGAATCCCGATCGTTTCGCAATTAGATTGTGTGCGGTCCGATTCGGCTACCTTTCTGAGGGGGATTTTTGGACAGATCTGGACTTGGTCCAGGAGGTAGGCCGACTGATCAACGGACTGATCCGGTCGCTCTCCGCTCCAGCCACCAGCCACTAGCCTCTAGCC
>DASZGG010000325.1:0-3219 GCA_035939025.1 Chthoniobacterales bacterium
CTGACCGTTGCGGACAATATCTTCATCGATAATCTGCCGACGTCAGGACCCTTTATCAGCAATGCGGAGATGAGGCGTCGATCTCGGGAGTTGCTGGGAAGACTTGGGTCCTCAGTTTCTCCCGAATCGCGGGTCGAGGAACTTAGCATCGGCGATCGGCAGCTCGTGGAAATCGCCAGGGCGCTCCGTCATCAGCCGCGAATCATCATCTTCGACGAGCCAACTTCATCACTGACAGAGCCCGAGCGGCGACGTCTCTTCAAGGTTATTCGCGGGTTAAAGGCGGAAGGAGTCGTGATTATCTACATCACGCATTTTCTCGATGAAATTTTCTCAGTCTGCGAGCGAGTGACCGTAATGCGGAATGGTGAGACGGTGTGGTCTTCGCCGATCGCCGAGGTCGACCCGGCCAAAGTGGTGCATCTCATGCTCGGCGTATCGGCGGGGGAAGGTCGTATTCGGGAGCCAACCGCATCGCAGGGCGAGTCGTTGCTCCAAGTGAGCGGATTGAGGCGATCCGGCGTTCTCAAGGACATTTCCTTAGAAATTCGCGCTGGCGAAATCGTTGGTCTCTGGGGGCTGCTCGGATCCGGACGCACCGAACTGTTGCGAGCGATGGTTGGTTTGGATCCAATCGATAATGGGACGATTTTGTGGAACGGCAAGAACGGGGTATCAAAGATCACACCTCGGCAACTGCATCGTGAAGTCGGTTTCGTGACCGAGGATAGGCGAGGAGAGGGGATTCATCTTCCATTGTCGGTTCGCGATAACATTGCGTTACCCAATCTCAAATCCCTCTTGAACCATTTTCACTTAATCGACACCTGCCGTGAGAGAGCACTCGCTCACTCGATGATCGGACGTTTGAATATCAAAGCATCAGGACAAGATCAAGCAGTGGGAACATTGAGTGGCGGAAACCAACAGAAGATTGTGTTTGGCCGCTGGCTGGCGGCGAATCCCCGATTGTTTCTTCTTGATGAGCCCACGCGAGGACTCGACGTCAGCGCTAAGAGCGAAATTATGAGACTGATTGTCGATTTGGCTAACAAGGGTTGCGGTGTGCTGCTGGTATCCTCCGAACTCGAGGAATTGATGAGAGTTTGTGACAGGTATCTTGTCATGAATCGAGGTTCTTTGGTCGATGAGTTGGCGGGGTCGGCTTCAGCCTATGAGCTGATGGCTGCAATTGCCGAGTCCGGTGAAGGAAACGGGAGCTGGTGATGAGCGGACTTGGACTGAGAGCGATTGCGGAATTCTTGATGCGACGGGGCTTCGTCGTTGTATTCATTATTGTATTCCTTTTATTTTCTGTTGTAACCCGTCATTTTTTCGAGGTAGAGAACATATTAAATATACTCAGCGCAATGGCTCCGTTGGCTATTTCGGCCGCGGGATTGGCGCTCGTGGTGATGTCCGGCCGGCTCGATATTTCTATAGGATCGATCGCCTTCCTCTCTTGCGCGATCGGGGCTCTTCTTATGAGGACGAGCGGCCTGAGCCCGGTGCTTACCGCACTTATCGTTGTTGGCTGCGGCGCTCTGCTGGGGGCGGTAAACGCGTTCATCGTGGTCGTGCTGCGGGTAGACTCGCTAATTGCGACGTTGAGCACGATGATCGCCTACCGGGGTATCGCACTCCAGTTGACGGATGCGCTGCTCGTGCAATTGCCACCCGACGTTCGATTCATTGGAAACGCGAGGCTCGGCCCGATACCGGTCGATATCCTTCTGATGTTCCTGGTCGTTATGGCTGTTCATTTGCTTCAAAGTCGGACGGTCTTTGGACGCCGAATCATGGCGATGGGCAACGATATCTCTGTGGCTCGCAGACTTGGCCTTCCGGTGGATCTGACAGGATTTAACACCTTTGTCCTGTCTGGAGTGCTCGCCTCGCTCGGAGGGATCCTGACGACGATACAAAATGGCGCGGTAAGTCCCTTCCTGGGAAGCGGGTGGGAATTTACGGCCCTGGCTGGTATCGTTGTTGGCGGGATCAGCCTTCTCGGAGGGCGCGGCACCATCTTTTTCAGTGTCCTGCCTGGGGTGTTCATCTTCGAGATGATCCGTAACGGGCTCACGAATCTCGGCGCTAATCCTTATTCGTATCGACTAGTCGGCGGGGTCGTCATCTTCGCCGCGATGTACGCGGACGCTCTGAAGAGCGGCCAGGGCCTGACGAGACGAATTTTGCGCTCAAGAACTTAGTCGGACCGCAAGCGGTCCGACAAGCAAACCAAAAAACACATCAACTAAAAAAGAGAAAAATGAAACGTTATATTTCTGGCGCCATTCTTGGAATGGTGATGGCTGTAGGTGTCCAGGGTGCAGCCAATGCGGATGATCTGAAGCCGTTGACGGTAGGGTTTTCGCTAGATACCAAGGAATCTTCCCTGGAGACGGCCTGGGTGGATTTCCTAAAATCGGAGGGTGAAAGCCAGGGTAAGGCTGCAGGTTTCAAAATCGAATGGGTCATCAATGTCGCCAATGCAGATCCGGCGCGCCAAGCGGCGAACATCGATGATCTGATCACCCGCGGCGTCGATATCATCATGGCGCGGGCATTCGATTCCGGAGCGATTGGCACCTCAATCAAGGCTGCCCAAAACGCCGGAATCCCGTTCATCACGTTTGACCGAGGCTCAACCAGCGGTAAACCGACGGCGCACGTTGGAGGTGACAGTTATGATCAAGCGAAACAAACTGCTGAAGCCTTAGCCGCGATCTTGAAAAAGGCCGGAGTCCAGGGCAAATGCATTGAGCTTCAAGGCATGCTGACGGACATCAACGCCGTCAATCGGTCAAAGGCATGGAATGAAGCTGCGAAGGAAACCGGTCAGTACACCACGATTGTACAGGTGCCGACGAACTGGAATCCCGAGTTATTTCTATCTGGATTAACGAATGCGCTGAACGCACACCCTGAGGCCAATTGCGTGTTTGCGGCAAGCGATTTCGCTTTTCCCTCGATTCAAGCGGCCCTGGAGAAAGCAGGCCGATGGGCGCCGACCGGACAGCCGAAGCACATGTGGCTGGCAACTTGCGATCTTCTGACTGCTGCAGTGAAGCCGATGGAAGAAGGTTATATCGACGTCTCGACGACGTGGGATGCTTATTCGCAGGCTAAGGAGGCAGTCCGCGTGATCATCGCCATTGCGAAGCACGAGGATCCCGGGTGCGGTCCGGACGGCTGCCTGGCGAAAGGCCGCGTCGCTAC
>DASZGG010000326.1:0-3275 GCA_035939025.1 Chthoniobacterales bacterium
GCTGTAGATCGCTGGAGCGTCTAGAGCGGATAAGCGACCAACCGGCGCATCGAGCTCATCAAAGGCGTTTTCCTGTAAGGTCGCCACAATCTGGGTGCCGAGGCTGCAAAATGGTTTATTCTCTTCAACGACCAGTGCGCGATGCGTTTTCCTGACGGAATTCAGGATCGTTTCCTCGTCCAACGGGCGGATGGAGCGGAGGTCAACTACTTCGGCGTTTATATCATGTTCGGCTGCGAGGAGTTCGGCTGCTTTCAAAGCGGTTAGCACGGCGCGGCCGTGGGCTATGATGGTAATGTCCGTCCCATTACGCTTTATATCGGCGACGCCCAAAGGGATCAGGTATTCTTCTTCGGGAACCTCCCATTTTTCACCGTAAAGAAGCGTGTTCTCCATCACCAGCACCGGGTCGTTGTCGCGTATGGCGGTTTTCATCAGACCTTTCGCGTCGTAAGCCGTCGCCGGAACCACAACTTTGAGTCCGGGATTTGTCGCGAGGATATTCTCCGGGGTGTGAGAGTGCGTGGCTCCCACGTTTGTTCCGCCGTTGGCTGGGCCTCGAATGACAATTGGCAGATTCACCAAGCCGCCGGACATGTAACGGATGCAACCGGCATTGTTAATGATCTGATCGAATGCGACGTAGGCAAAGCTCCAGAACATCAGCTCCATTACAGGCCGCAGACCAAGCATCGCCGCGCCGATGCCCATGCCGATAAATCCGGCCTCGCTGATCGGTGTGTCGACAAGTCGCTTGTCACCAAATCGTTTCCAAAGACCTTCGGTAACTTTGTACGCGCCGTTGTATTGGGCTACTTCTTCTCCGAGGATAAACACGTTCTCGTCACGCTCAATTTCCTCGGACAAGGCGCTTTTCAGCGCCTCTCGGTAAGTCAATAAAGACATAGATTTCGATTCTTGCGTCAGGAGTTGAAAAAGTAGCGACCATATTTGGCGGCATCTGTTTGATGATCCACCTCCCAATAAATATCCGTTAAAATCTCACGCTCTTCCGGGAATGGACTCTCTTCGGCGAATTGCACAGCCGCGTTGCTCTCTTCTTTTGCTTCACGATCAAGCTCCTCGACTTCGGCTTCAGTAATGATCGCCTCGTCGAGCAGATGCTGGGCCCAGATACGTAGCGGGTCATGCTGCGTTTTATACTTCTCGATTTCTTCCGGCTTCCGATATTTTTTGGCATTAGCGTCAGCTACCGAATGGCCATAGTAACGATAAGTTTGAATCTCGAGGAGCGTGGGCTCGGACTCATGGTATGCGCGATCGATTGCGATCTGAGTTTTGGCCCGGACCTCGTAGAGGTCTTCGCCTTTGAAAACATCCCAGGCCATGTTGTAGGCGTCTGCCCGTTGTGCCAGAGAATCGCGAAAGGCCGAGGAACGCTGCTGACTCGTTCCCATGGAGTATCCGTTGTTTTCGATGACGAAGATCGCGGGCAGCTTAAATAAGGCCACCAGATTGAGAGCCTCGTGGAATGGTCCTTGGTTAATCGCCCCATCCCCAAGATAGCAAAGGCAGCATCCACGAAGTCCCTTGTACTTGAGCGCGAAAGCAATCCCTGCGGCAAGGGGAGTCTGGCCTCCGACAATGCCGTGTCCGCCCCAATAATTTTTGTCCGGTGCGAAGAAATGCATGGATCCCCCCTTCCCTTTTGAACAACCTGTGGCTTTACCGAACAGTTCGGCCATACAGCTCTTGGGGTCCATGCCGACCGCCAACGCGTGTCCGTGATCGCGATAAGCCGTAATCACATGGTCGTTTTCTCCCAACAAGGAGATGGTGCCGACAGCGACGGCTTCCTGGCCCGAGTACAAATGGAGAAAGCCCCCCATCTTTCCTAGATTATAGTATTTTAGTGAAGTCTGCTCGAATCGCCTGATGCGGAACATCTCGCGGAGAAAACCGATTTTTTCCTCCTTCGTTAACTGGCTGTTGATGGCGGCGTCGGCGTATGAGTCGGCCAGAGTTTCCATATTTATGACTGCCTGCGTTGAATTGGGATGCGGACTGTAGAAGGCGCCGCCTCGGTAATCCGAGCGCGAGATGTGGTGAAAATGGTTTGAGCGACTACGAAGAGTACGGTGAAGAAGAGGTCGCTGAAAACGGTATTACGGAAAAAGAAGAGCGTTGAGGGGAAACCCGGGAGACCGATCGTTAGAGCCTGCCACCATCCCGGAAGGGTTTTGGAGTAAGCGGCGGTCATCATCCAGGCCCCTGTGTTGGTGATCAGATAGAATAGAAAAGAGGCGGCGAGGGTTGATGCAAAAAGAAATAACAGTTTATTATAACGTTGTTGTCTATTCCGGAAACCAAGAAACAGAATCAACCCGAAAGCAAAATACCGGGCGAACATCCCGGTATCAATGAGCGGCGCATGATAGTGCGCGTTGAGAATGAGGTCGGCTACGACGATCGGTCCTGCGCCAAGAAGGAGAGCAATCTTGCGCGGCAAATAGGCTGCGCCGCAGAGCAGAATCGCGGCTAATGGAGAAAAATTGGCCCATTCAACGGGCGCACCAACGAACGCGTAGCCAACCCGATAAAGGGTGGCGGCGAAGATAAGCAACAGGGCAGGAAACATGACTGCGAAATAGTTAGGTAACGGCTCAACGAAATCAGTGTGAATGGAAAAATCAATGGCCAGCTTTAAAATAGGGGAAAATAACAAAAACTTTGTGTGTGTGGAATTAAACAGGTGCTGCGGCGCGCTTCCAACGGCCAGGTACGAGTTTGTTTCGCCCCGGGGTAGACTTGGCAGAGCCTCTCGCCCCTCCGTGTATGCGAATGGGCTTGTTTCGCCCGTGTGTAAGCGGGTAGGGCAGCGCTCCGGCACATCTGCCTCTGATCGTGGGCTGTATCGGCCGATCAGACGCGCGGGAGCATGGCCCTACCAATTCTGGATCATAACGTGGAGGTCTTCGACGACAGTATCGATTTTTTTGAGATCTTTGCGGCGTCCTTTCTCGGGCTTGATATCCAACGTACGACAGAGCGTGATCATATCCCGCAAATCACGAATATGACTGGTCGGCAACTTCGGATTTTTGGTTTGTTCGAGAACAGTTTCCCGAATTTGCATCAACTGGGTTTCGACGCGTGTCGCATAGACATTGACACATTCGCGGAATGATTTCCGAAGGAAGTCGAGCTCCTCCGCTACAGATTTCATCGGTGAAACTTCGAGGGATTTTGCCATGGCGCATGAGCGGTTAAGGTATTGTGCAGGAAAGGCGTGCGATTGTCACGCGAAAGCGCCG
>DASZGG010000327.1:0-4835 GCA_035939025.1 Chthoniobacterales bacterium
GGTGCTCGCCCTGAAAATCTCGGCAGGGTCGCAATCCCGCACCAACGCACGGTAGGGGTGACGCTTTTCGGTGAGGCGAAGCGGGGACTGCTAGGCTGGCCGAGAGGGTTCCCGATCTTTGATATTTCCGCTCCGCCCTAAGAGAAATCGAGGACGAGGACGATTGAGGGAACTCAAACCTCCGCACCTCACAACCTCAAACATTCCTTAATCGTCCTCGTCCTCGTTCTCGTCCTCGACCTCCGCTGTTGGGGTCAGTAGTCACTGGGGTCGCGATTCCGCCATGGAGGCAAAGGCTGGAGCCTTCGCTTACACCCCGCGCCGATCGCGCGGGAGCGCTCAGGTGACGCTTTTCGGTGAGGCGAAGCTGGGGACTGCTAGGCCGACCGAGGATTCCCGATCTTTCCTTACATCTTCCTCGTCCTCGTTCTCGTCCTCGACCTCCGCTGTTGGGGTCAATAGTCGCTGGGGTCGCGATTCCGCCATGGAGGCAAAGGCTGGAGCCTTCGCTTACATCCCGCGCCAACGCACGGTAGGGGTGACGCTTTTCGGTGAGGAGAAGCTGGGGACTGCTAGGCCGGCCGAGGGTTCCCGATCTTTGGTATTTTCGCTCCGACCCAAGAGAATTCGAGCACGAGTACGATTGGGGGAACTCAAACCTCCGCACCTCACAACCTCAAACATTCCTTAATCGTCCTCGTCCTCGTTCTCGTCCTCGACCTCCGCTCTTGGGGTCACTAGTCGCTGGGGTCGCGATTCCGCCATGGAGGCAAAGGCTGGAGCCTTCGCTTACATCCCGCCCCGATCGCGCGGGAGCGCTCAGAATTTGTGAGGCATGCAGGCTAGCTGCTCTTCAACTTCCCGCACGATGGCCTCCTGAGCGGTCGCCATCTCTTCAAAGCCTCGCTCGGTCAGATCCTCCAGCCCCGACAAGTGCAATAATCCGTGAACGAAATAGATCCGTAACTCCCGGCTAAGGTCGCCAAAGAACTTTTCGCGCTGCCGTTCCGCGGCGTCAACGCTGATAAAGATCTCGCCGTGCCGAAACGTAATGACGTCCGTAGGCTCATCAACCGACATGAAATCGCGATGGATCCGGGTAATTCGAGCGTCTGAGACAAAGACAACAATGATTTCATTCGGGAACGACGCCTGCGAGCCCCGTTCAATCACCTTCGTCATCGCCAGTTCCGCGAACTTGCGGAAATATCTAAGATCGAACCGCCTTTTTCGTTGCCGATTGAGCAGCTCGAGCGATGGCATTAGGCCGCAGTCGCAGGTGGAAGATTGCGCAATCGCCGGGTTTCCTGCTCCGCTCGTTCTTCGTCCTTTGGATACTTAATGCGGGTGTGAAGCATGTTCTGAATGGTGAACCGGAACGTTTCGGCGATGATCTTCACTTCCCTCAAAGTCAGGTCACACTCGTCGAGCTGCCCCTCTGAGATTCGCCGATTGATGATATCATTGACCAGTTGCTCGATCTTTTGCGGCGTAGGTTTCTCGAGACTACGTGAAGCGCTCTCAACCGCATCCGCGAGACTGATGATCCCGCTCTCCTTAAATTGCGGCTTTGGCCCGCTGTACCGGAAATTTTCTTCGCGCACGTCCGGGATATCTTCCTCCCGGATGTTCATAATCTTCCCGCCTTCGCGGGCATCCTGCTGTTGCTGAATTGCCCGCTTGTAGAAATAAGCGACTAGCGAAGTCCCATGATGCTGCTGAATCACATCAATGATCCGCTGATTGAGCCCGTACTTAAGCGCCAAATCGACCCCCTCCTTCACATGCGCGATAATGATCAGCGCGCTCATCGTCGGAGCAAGGTCGTCGTGCGGATTATCGTTGCCGACGATATTTTCAGAGAAATAGTTCGGCTTTACCAGCTTGCCGATATCATGAAAGTAAGCGCACGCACGGCACATGGTACCGTCGGCTCCTATCTTGTTTGCAGCCACTTCAGCCAGATCCGCCACTACGTCGCTGTGGTGCCAGGTACCCGGAGCCTCCAGACTGAGCCGAAGCAGGAGGGGATGATTCCGGTCAGCCATTTCAAGCCACGACATATCCGTGGTGATCCGAAACACCGCTTCGAGCATCGGCAACGCCCCGCTGACAACCATCGCGGTCACGACTCCGGTCAGAATCGCGGCAGCCGACTGTTTCATGAACATGCTCAGATCCATGTCATTGAGCCGGAGCCACGGAATCGTAATGATGCCGAATGAGACAGCTAAGATCCAGGTCGCCAATCCGACATAGATTCCAGCCCGCAACAAACGGCTGCGCCTGCGCACCTGAATGGTCACAAAAACTGAAATGAACCCGCTGATCAGGCTCATTACGAGAAGGAACGCATCAACGCCGCGGAAAAGAATCGAGCTCCAGAGACTGACGAAGATCGCACCATAAATGCCGAGATTTTTGCCCAACAGAACCGACAAGATTAGTGGCGCCAGCGCAAACGGAATCAATAAAACTCCAAACTCCTTAGGTAACCCTCCCTGACTCTGGGTGGAGAGGACCATGACAAGTTTCGCCACGCAGAGGTGGAAAAGAATCACTCCAAACACAAGACCCACGCGCGAGTTCTTTAGGAACGTGTCCGGATAGTTGATCCAGAGTTGGGCGACGGCGGTTAAAAAGACCAGTAGTCCAATCAAAAAATATTTCGCCGGATCGGGATGTTCTCCCGAAAAGATCAGAAGAGCCAGGACCAGTACAAACACGCCAAAGATCCCAGCCTTCATCCAAGGGTTTGATTCAAGCTTGCGCATCCACTCTTTCGGAGTGGATTTCCGGCGAGTCTTCGGGCAAGCGAAACCCTTCTTGATTAATTTCCTACGGTTTGAAGATCCGAACATCAGTGTCCCTTCGCCTAAACTTTTTTAGAGCCTCGCGGAGCATCCCGGTAAGTTTTGTACGCATGGATGATCGACCGGACGAGGGGATGACGCACCACGTCACGCTCGGAGAAGCGGGTAAATTGAATCCCCGGGACATCCGCTAACACATGCATGGCCTCAATAAGCCCGGAAGTCTTGTTCGCTGGCAGATCGATTTGGGTCTGATCACCGGTTACCACGCATCTTGAGTCTGCACCCAACCTGGTCAGAAACATGAACATTTGTTCGGTCGTGGTGTTTTGCGCTTCGTCAAGAATGACGAAAGCGTGATTCAATGTCCTTCCCCGCATATATGCCAGTGGCGCTATTTCAATTACCCCTCGATCCATGTACTTTTGAATCTCCTCAGGTTCCAGCATATCATACAACGCATCGTAGAGCGGACGCAAATACGGGAAGATCTTCTCCTGGAGGTCGCCTGGCAAAAAACCCAGCGCCTCCCCCGCCTCGACGGCCGGTCGCGTAAGGATGATCCTCTTAACTTGCTCCTTTCTTAGAGCGTCCACCCCCATCGCCATTGCAAGATATGTTTTCCCAGTTCCTGCAGGACCGAGCCCGAAGACGATGTCGAAGGTCTGAATCGCCTGAACATAGTTCAGTTGCTGCTCGCTCTTCGGAATTATCGGAGCTCGTCGGGTAGGAGTAAGTACCCTGTATCCAGCCAATTGCCCCAGAGGTTGACGACTCCCCTCTGTCACTGATTCCAGAGCGTATTGAAATTCGTGCCGTCGAATCTGAATGCCGTGCTGACGCGCTTTCTCAAGCTGGTCAAATACCTTCCGAGTCTTTTCGATATTCGGACGTTCCCCTTCAACACGAAGCCATCCGTCGCGCGTGGTTACTTTCACCGCTAATTTTTCCTCCAAGGTTTGCAATAGCTTAAAATCGTTCGCGTACAGATTTTGGAGGGTCCGTGCGTTATCGAACTGAAGCGTCTCGGATTCAACCATCAAGCCGGTAGTTGCAGGCGCTAACCCATTAACGCAAAGTGGCACATAAGCAAAGGTTTTCCGAACGAGCAGCAGTTCGTATCACATTCGATCAAGTCAGTGCATTTTGCAGTACGCGCCAGTTCATTTGTATCCATAAACCATTGCCCAGGTGGTCCGCTCCTTCGGAGAATTGGTGACTTCAACGATGATATAATAAGTCCCGGTCGCTTGAGCAAGCACTCGAGCGCACGCAAAACGGCCTTTTTGCCAAGCGTCATTTTCGGCGATTTTACCCTTGCTGTCATATACATGGATCGCAAGCCGGGCGTTATCTACGTCTGTCCCCATGCAAAACCAATAATCGTTTCCTTTAAAAAGAGTGTGCGGTATCGCCTTTTGCTCTCTCAGACCGAGATCACCGCCCCACTGGTCGTCTCGCGCGATGTACCCTTGCTTGACGTAGGGATCGATCGCCTGAAGCGCCCAAGTGATGGCATCGTCGATCGTCGCTTCGGCAGGACTAACGAGCGCGCAAAGACTCAGTAGAATTAGAAATCGTCTCACCATGTTCATCCATTAGGCCCGCGAGCCGATCGCCTTAACCATCTGGCCGGTAATTTCGTTGATTCTTCTTACCGAACCTGGCGTGATCTTTTGGTTGATCAGAGGGGAAATTTCGTCGAGCCCTTTTTGGATTTTAGCCACTAATTGATTGTTTCGCATCCGGGGCGGCATCCCGGCCAGGCGCTCCTGGAAATACTTTAGAAGATCGGGTTGGTTCAGTAAATCCGCTCCATCCGGGGAATAGCTCTTTTGTACCACCGAAGTTAAGACTTCGGTACCGCGCAACCAACCGCCGAGGCTGACCAGATGCGCCAGTTGCGCATCTTTGAGCTCGATCATTGCATTCTTTACGTCTGTTAAAGCACCATCGAGCTCCCGACGGACGGCGATCCAGTTGCCGGCATCGGCTTTTGTGATGATTGAGTTTGTGCGGCTT
>DASZGG010000328.1:0-12918 GCA_035939025.1 Chthoniobacterales bacterium
CTTTGGTTGCCAATAGTGCACTGGCTGGCAGTAAAGTTGCGCCCGCCAGGCCTAAACCTTTTAAAAAGGAGCGCCGTCCGACTTCGCGACGCCCACGAGAGTCGAGATTTGCATCTGCCGAAGGAATCATCAGAGCCTCGCTCGATGCCTTCCGGCCGTTGTTTCGTTCTTTTTTCATAACGGTATGCTGCAAGATTTTCGGGTTGTTCTCGTTCCCACGAGATTGCTGTAACAGCTCTATTCGGCTGTAATATCTATACCCGTACCCCCTCGATTTTATTCCATAGGCATCGCAAAAATTTTTCTTTGAGCACGGTGGCACGGGCGTCTGGCCCTCGTGGCAAGCGGTGAAAATTCAGACCAAGAAGACTGGTAATTGAGATGGTAACAAATGTGATACACGTGTTACATTGTTGGCACAAACGAATAGGGCACACGTGCGCGATCCAGGAATAAAGGGAAGCGCATACGTGTTAGGCAAAGAAACATTCATGTCACAAAACGATCCAGGTTCCTGGTTGTTCCTGCTATTCAATCTCCCGGCAAAGCATTCGAGTGACCGGGTGAAAGTTTGGCGCCGGCTCAAGAAGTTCGGCGCGATTCAACTCAAGACATCAACCTACGTTCTCCCGGATGAGGTGATTCACTACGAGCGCTTCCAATCGCTGGCTAAGGAGATCGTCGACAAAGGAGGCGAGGCCGCCCTTGTTCGTGTCAAAGATATTGAAGGCACGCCCAACGCCGCCGTGGTCGCAATGTTCGACGAAGCGCGAGCACGCGATTACGACGCGATCGCGGAGCCTCTAACTCTCCTCATCAAAGACGCCAGAGGTCGGAAAACTTCTCTGGAAACAGTCGCGAGCCAGATGCAGAAACTTCGCCAACGCTTTCGGGATATATCCGATATCGACTTTTTCCAAAGCTCGCGTGGCGAGGACCTCGAGAGACTCTTCCAGAAAGCAGAATCGCTCGAATCCAACAATGGAGAGGAGGAGCGAAAAGAACGGCTGCGAGCCGAGAATTACCAGGGCAAAATCTGGATTACCCGGCCTCATCCCGAGATCGATCGCGCGAGTTCAGCCTGGCTAATTCACAACTTCATCGATCCGTCGGCCAAATTCGTCTTTGTTAAGAAGCCCGCGAAATATCACGGAGCATTGCCGTTCGCGATGATGGATTCAGAGTTTAGCCAGGATGGCGACCGCTGTACTTTCGAAACGCTAGTCAAGCGGTTTGATATTCGCGAGCGAGCGGTGCTTCGTTTAGCCGAAATCGTTCACGACGCGGACCTGGGAGATGACAAATTTCATCGCGCCGAAGGATTTGGTCTTGATCAAATATTGAAGGGTTGGGCGAAGCAGGGCATCAGCGACGAAGAGATCCTGGTGCGGGCCTTCCAGTGCCTTGACGGCCTCCATGCCCACTTAAAACGAGCATAGCCGCCGTCACCTCTTACCTCTTACCCCTCACCTCTCACCAAATCCTTTGGTTGCGGCTTTGCTGCGCTGTGTGATCTGTCTGCACGGAGAAAAAATCGGAAGAGTTTACGAGTATGGCCGGATACGTGATTGCAAATGTCGTCTGGAAAGATCCAGAGAGCTTGGCCGTGTATAAACGTTTGATGCCTCCGTCTGTCGAAAAATATGGGGGTCGCTTTTTGGTGCGCGGCGGAGCTTCCCAGGTGCTGGAGGGAGATTGGAGTCCGGCGTTGGTGGTAATCGAATTTCCAACGGTTCACCAGGCGAGGCTATGGTACAACTCCGAGGAGTACCGGCCGGCGCTCGAGGTCCGGCAACGCGCAGCGGACAACGAACTCATGATTGTAGAGGGAACATCTTCGCCCGCGGTCTAATCTAAATCCGCGAGAATTTTCTACCGCACTGTGATCACCGGATGCGAGGTTCCGAGCTTTAACCGGCCACGCCGGATCTCGCAGGAGCGCGTCCCTACCATCGGACGGGCTGGAGGTTTTTTGGCTTTGTTGATCGACTTCCCTTGAATTCGAGGCGTTTCCTCGGCTAACAGTTGTGAAATTCATTAACACTTTTTCCCCCTCCAAAAAAAATCATGGCCAGACCAGTCACGTTGTTCACCGGCCAATGGGCGGATCTGCCTTTGAAAGACCTGGCTCCGTTGGCGAAGAAAATGGGATTTGACGGGCTCGAACTCGCCTGTTGGGGCGACCACTTTGACGTCGAAGCTGCGGCGGAGTCGAAAGAGTACTGCAAAGATCGCTGGAAGATTCTTTCAGATAACGGGCTAACGGCTTTCGCGATCTCCAACCATTTGGTTGGACAAGCGATTTGCGATAATATCGATGAACGGCATCAAGCGATCCTTCCACCGCACGTCTGGAAAGATGGAGACCCCGAAGGGGTCCGGCAACGCGCGGCGGAGCACATGAAAAAAGCGGGTCAGGCAGCGCGTAACTTCATCGATACCAAGCCCCATCAGGATCTGCCGTTCCCGGCAGTTGTGGCCGGGTTTAGCGGTTCAACCATCTGGCAGGCCTGCTATGCATTTCCGCCGACGAGCCAGGATTTCCTCCAGAAAGGTTTTGACGATTTTGGCAAACGTTTCTTGCCGATCCTTGAGGCTTTTGACGCGTTGGATGTTAATTTCGGGCTCGAGGTACATCCGACTGAGATTGCGTTCGACATCGCGTCGGCGCATCGTGCTTTGAACGCGGTGAAACATCATCGCCGATTCGGGTTTAACTACGATCCGTCTCATTTCGGTTACCAGGGAGTCGACTACGTAAGATTCATTCGCGAGTTCAAGGATCGGATCTTCCACGCTCACATGAAAGACGTCTGGTGGGGCCACGGTACGGGCGAAGTCGGCGTATTTGGAGGTCACACCAATTTCGGTGATCACCGGCGTTATTGGGACTTCCGTTCGATCGGGCACGGCGACATCCGTTTTGAGGATATCATTGTCGCACTGAATGATATCTCCTACCGTGGTCCGCTGTCGATCGAATGGGAAGACGTCCGGATGGATCGTATCCATGGTGCGACCGAATCCTGTCGAAACGTGCGCTCGTACGATTTCGCACCCAGCGGAGTTGCGTTCGATTCGGCTTTTGAACGGGAAAAGCAATAACGATATCAATTTATGTCTAGAAGATTAAAGATGGGGATGGTTGGCGGTGGGCGCGATGCCTTCATTGGAGCAGTACACCGCATGGCTGCCTGGCTGGACGGAAAGATCGATCTTGTCGCGGGCGCCTTTTCCTCTAATGCCGAAAAATCGAAGCTTTCAGGCAGCGACCTATCGCTCGATTCGAAACGCGTCTATGCGAATTACCAGACGATGGCGGAGGAGGAAGGCAAGCTTCCGATCGGCGAACGAATCGATTTCGTTTCGATCGTGACGCCGAACTACGTCCATTTTCCGGTCGCGAAGGCGTTTCTTGAAAGCGGGTTTAACGTCGTATGCGATAAACCGATGACGTTCAATCTCGAAGAAGCTCTTGCCCTCCGAGATTTAGTGAGCAAAACGGGTAAGGTTTTTGCGCTAACGCACAACTACACCGGTTATCCGATGGTCAAAGAAGCCAGGGAGATGGTGCGGCGCGGCGATCTGGGTAAGATCCTGAAAGTGGTAGCGGAATACCCGCAGGGATGGCTGCTTCACCTGCTCGAAGCTGAGGGCCACAAGGGGGCGTCTTGGCGAACGAACCCGGAACAAGCCGGAGCCTCAAGCTGTATCGGAGATATCGGCACTCATGCTGAGAATCTCGGACGTTATATTACGGGCTTGGAGATCGAAGAGCTTTGCGCGGACTTCACGACTTTTGTCGAAGGAAGGCGTCTGGAAGACGACGGCAATCTTCTGGTCCATTACAAAGGCGGAGCCCGCGGCGTCCTTTGCGCCTCTCAGATTTGCGCCGGCGAAGAGAATGATGTGAATATCCGCGTCTATGGAACGAAGGCGTCGCTAGAGTGGCACCAGGAGGAGCCGAACGACCTCACCGTGAAATATCCGGATGCTCCGCGGCGAATCTTTCGGCGGGGTAACGGTTACCTCAGCGACGCCGCGAAGAGATTCACTCGTCTGCCGTTTGGACATCCCGAGGCATTTATCGAAGCGTTTGCGAACATCTACCTCGAAGCCGCCCGTGCAGTCGAGGCCGAGGTAAATGGTCAATCGCCGCCAAAGGATCTGGACTTTCCAACCGCCGACGACGGTGTAAAGGGAATGGCTTTTATTACCGCTGCGGTTCAAAGCGCAAAGGACGGCGGCATTTGGACCAAGATGCCGAGGACTTAAGTACTCGAGAACTCAAGTACTCAAGAACTCAAGATCCGGAACTCGGCGCGAGATTGTTGATGCTACATCATTTTCAGTCGATTTGGCCGGCCCAAATGCCAGGCTTGTATTTCATCCTGGCCAGCTTTGTCCTTTATCTGACGGGTCTGATGATTGGCCGTTGGTTAAAACGACGCGTGAATGTGGGGCTGGCGTGGGTTTCGCACGTTTTCATCGCAGCGGTTTCGATCACCATCGCTTCACGTCTCTTTCACGTTGATTTTCCCGGCGCCGGCGAAATCGGCATTGTTGCGGCAATTACCGCTGCATTTCCGCTCAACGCTATATTGCATCGGTTTGTATGGCCGTTGTACGGTTACCCCGGCGAAGGAGCACGAATCCCCTCATTTCTTCCGCAGGTTGTTGCAATCATCGCCTTCGTATTTGCAACGGTTCTCGGACTCGCGTTTTTTTATCACATTACGATTCCGGGCCTCCTTGCCGGATCGGGCCTAATCGCGATTATCATCGGGCTCGCGCTGCAAGACACTCTTGGCAATATTTTTGCCGGTTTTGGCCTTCAGGCTGGCAAAGCCTATCGGGTCGGCGACTGGCTGATCGTCGATGGCAAGCACGTTGAAGTGGTCGAAATCAATTGGCGATCGACTCGATTCCGAAACAACGACGATGTCAGCTTTGATATTCCAAACAGCCAGTTAGCTAAGGCGACTATCGTCAATCTTTACTATCCATCACCGAGACACGCTGCACGCGTCCGTCTGAGCGTGGATCATCGAATCCCGCCGAACGAGGTCAAAGATGCGATGCTTCAAGCCACCTCAAACGCCCCCGGAGTGCTTCGCGATCCGTCGGCAAAGGTCTTCCTGATCGACTTCGCTGAATCGGCCGTACAGTACGAGATCAAATTCTGGTTGATGGATGGGAGAGTTTTTCCAGATATCATTGATGCTGTTCGGACAAACGTTTGGTACGAACTTAATCGGCGAGGCATTCGGCTGGCGTTTTCCACCCAACAGATTGAACTCGTCCGTAACGGACAGCTCAGCCGTAGACTCGAAATCGATTTGAAACTGCTCGCCGGCCAGCCGCTCTTTTCCAGTCTGGACCAGGATCAGTTGGCAAAGCTCGCGCTCGGAGCACGAAGGATCCGTTTTGGCAAAGGTGAAAGAATTATTTGCAAGGGGGAGTCTGGGACTTCCATGTTTATCCTTGCGAGGGGCACGGTCGAAGTTCTCGCCGAAAAAGAGGGGCGATCTTGGCCGGTCGGCATCTTAGCGGCAGGAGATTGCTTTGGAGAAATCTCTTTGCTCACCGGAGAGCCGCGAAGCGCTACTCTAGTCGCGGTGCTTGACTGCGAAGTGATTGAGATTGAAAGGGAGTCGATGGCCGTTTTGCTGCGAGAATACCCCGGGCTGGCGGAATCGTTGAGCGAAACCGTAGTTGCCCGGCGATCTGCCATGGAAATGCACCTTGCCAACGCTCCTGCGAATGGGGACGACCAGCTGAAAATAGCGACGAAGGAAAGTTTCTTGCGGCGACTCCGGCAATTTTTCCAGTTGTAACTGGGCGATTGCGAGCTTTATGGAGTATTTATCCGAGTTGTCCACGGCCCCATCGAGTGCGGACGTGCGATACATGCAACTGGCGTTGCGGCTGGCTTCAAAGGGCCTGGGAAAAACGAGCCCAAACCCCGCCGTTGGATCAGTGCTCGTACGTGACGGAACGGTCATATCCAGCGGCTGGCACAGGTGCGCGGGTGGTCCGCACGCCGAAATCGAAGCGTTATCTGCTCTGCCGAACCCTGGGTCCGCCGCAGGCGCCACGCTCTATGTAACTTTAGAACCATGCTCGACACACGGTCGTACCCCACCCTGCACAGACGCCATTATCGCAGCGAAAATTGGACGAGTGGTAGTTGGGGCGATTGACGTGAATCCGAAACATCAGGGGCGCGGGATCGAACAGCTTAAAGAAGCAGGAATCGCGGTAACGATCGGGGTGCTGGAAACTGAATGCGCACTGTTAAACGTTGGCTTCAGCAAATGGGTTACGGCGGGCATCCCGTGGATCATCGTTAAAGTCGCCCAGTCGCTCGACGGTCGCACCACGCGCCCTCCGGGCGAACCGCAGTGGCTTTCCAACAACCGATCCCTACGTTTGGTTCATCGTCTCCGAGCAAGCGTAGATGCCATTCTCGTTGGGGCCGAAACTGTCCGCCGAGATGATCCAAGGCTGACCGTGCGTCCCAGCATGGCGGGATTGCAGCCATGGCGAGTCGTCGTCACGCGGTCTGGGAACTTGCCGGCTGGTGCGAAACTGCTAACCGACGAAAATCGGGAGCGTACGATCATCTATCGAGACGTCGACTGGTTGGATATTTTGAAAGACCTGGGTACAAAGGGCGTAACCCGCCTTCTCGTTGAAGGTGGCGGTGATGTGTTGGGACAATTACGCGATCAAAATCTGATCGATGAAGTCTGGTGCTTTGTCACGCCACTCCTAACGGGCGGTGATAAACCAAGCTTCGCGGGCGTCGGCATCGAGAGACTAGAGGAGGCGACCAGGCTGCATCGGATTCGTTATAAGCGTCTCGGTGACGATGTCCTGATAATTGGTCACGTGCTCAGGGGTCTGTAGCCTGCATCGCTCGCAAATCCTTAGCTTAGAGATTTCTAACCCGCAATGAGCTCGTCGATTCGGTCCAGCGGCGCCGGACGTGATTTTTTGCGGGTTAATCCTAAATTCCGAATTTGAGGACGATTCCAAATTTCGGAATTTGGGTTAATGCGGCCTGCGGTGCGAGGGGTAGGCGTGCGGGCGGTAGGCTGGTCCGTAGTTATAACGGCGATAGTAGTAAGGCCGATGGTGATACTCCGAATAAGCAACGCCTCCGGGATAGCGAGGGCGCGCGGATGCGCCGAACGGGGGGCCGGCCTTTGAATCAGAGATCGAGGAAAACAATCCAAAAGCCGCCAGCAGCAGAAGGAGGTACCGTTGCATAAGTCCACATTGTCGAGGACTTGGACGACTCCAGGCCGCCAGGTATTCGCTAAGATCGTGAATATGGGCGACCAAAAAAATTAGCCCGAGCCTGGTTTGCTCGGGCTAAATCAACTTTCCATCCGGCATGCCTTTCGTTGAGCCATGGTCTCCGAAGGACCGGATCACTCGAACGTATTCGAGTGGCTGCGCCCTTTCGGCGCAGCCGCGCAATTAAAAACCTCAGACCTTAGGAGGGAGTAGCGGAAGGCGAAGGTGAAGCCGCTGGCGCGGTCGATTTCTTGTGGTGCGCCTTGTGATGATGGGTCTTCGCCGGGCTCGCGCTCGGAGATGGACTCGGGTCCGCGGCAAAAGCGCTGGATTGGGCAATAAAGCCAACGACCGCAGCTAGAAGCAGAATGTGTTTTATCATAACGATTTCAGGTTGTTCTTAATCAGAAGTAGGTTTGGTAGTCACTGTTTTTTAGCCGAAGCCTGGTCAACCATGGCTCTCTTCAGAGCTTCATCGACCAACCGCAGCACGCTCCAGACATTAGGTTTAAGCCAGGAAACAGCCTGTAGCTCAGATGCCCAAAGCGGAGGCTCGTAGTAGTATTTTCTCACTACAACCCTCCCGTTAACCGGGAAGAGCAATTTCTTAATACGTCACCTCACTCTGCTGAACACCTCGAAAAACCCGAAGTTTCGAAAAACTTTCGGTTCAGTGCCGTGCGGTCCGATCCGGCAGGAGAAAGCTGCTGACCAGATCACCGCTTGCGCAAGGACCCGGTCTCTGATACCTGAGTTTGTTGCTTTTTTCTTCGACAATGATTCTACGTCATGGCAGGTCTAAAACTCCAAAATGTTGTTAAGCGATTCGGCCAAACCCAAGTCCTTCATGGAGTCAGCCTTCAAATAGATGATGGTGAATTCGTAGTCTTCGTAGGGCCGTCTGGCTGCGGTAAAACCACCCTTTTGCGTATCATTGCCGGCCTCGAAGAGGCGAGTGAGGGGGAAGTCTGGATCGGCAACCGCCAAGTGAACCAAGTCGATCCTGCGAACCGCGGAGTGGCAATGGTGTTTCAAACATATGCTCTCTATCCGCATATGTCGGTCGAGGAGAATATGGGGTTCGGCCTGCGGATGGCCAAGCGCCCAAAACAAGAAATCAGGGAACGTGTCGCCCATGCAGCTGAGATTCTGCATTTGACACCATATCTGAAGCGCAGACCGAAAGAGTTGTCAGGCGGCCAGCGTCAACGCGTAGCAATCGGTCGTGCGATTGTCCGAGAACCCGAAATTTTCTTATTTGACGAGCCGCTTTCAAATCTTGATGCAGAACTCCGAGTGCAGATGCGGATTGAACTCTCTAAGCTGCACAGCGAGCTGCAATCGACGATGATATACGTCACCCACGACCAAGTAGAAGCGATGACGCTGGCAGATAAGATCATCGTTCTGAATGGAGGCAAAATCGAACAGATCGGTCAACCGCGCGACCTTTATCAAAGTCCTGCGAACCTCTTCGTAGCGGGCTTTATCGGTGCACCGAGAATGAATTTTCTAAAGGTCCGGGTGGAGGATACGAGCGCAAAAATGATTGTTATATCGGGCCCGGATTTTCCGCGTCGTCCGTTGAGTCTGGAGAAGACTATATCGGCCAATGTAACTCCGGGCGCCGAGCTCACCCTCGGATTGCGGCCCGAACACGTTCATGTGTGCGACTCGGCGAATGGAGCCAGCACCCTCTTGATCGAGGTTGTTGAGAACCTGGGCGACCTGACTTTCCTCCATGGCAATACGCCGGCCGGTAACCGGATTACCTTAAACGTGAAGGGGTTCCAAAGTTACCGGCACTCTGATGCGGTCGGTTTTGGATTCGAGGCCAAAAATGCCCACCTTTTCGGGGCCGACGGAATGGCAGTCTGAAATCTCCAGTCTGCCGCCGTGACAATCGCTGCTTTAGTAACTTACTGCTGCTCCTGGGGGACGGTCCTTTAATTCACCCTCAGCCGGCCCCACACCCTCTTGGTCGGCACACGAGGCCAAAAAGAGCGCTGCACCCGCGGCTAAAAGAGCTAAGAACCACGAACATCGTTGCCACCTCATCATCGGCAACATATTTCGCTTCTCGCGGCCTAAGTAAAGCAGTTTCCCTGCGATCGACCCGGCATCTCAGGTTTTTGATTTTGAAACGCGTGGCGGATGGGGAGGGATTCGAACCCTCGGTTCTATTTTTATTCCTCCGTAAGTGCCTCTCCCCTAGTAAATAATAGTCCTAAATAATTCATGGACTATCTGGGACGTTATGACTATGTTAGGACACATGGCGAGCATCCACAAAGATCCACGCGGAAAGAGCAAATACTGGTATTGCTGCTACACGACCGCCGAAGGAACGCGGCGAATGGTGTCGACCAAGGAGGAGGACGAGGGGAAAGCCAAAATCATCTGCACCGGCTGGCAAGAAGCCGAGGGACTGGTACGGGGCGGGCAGGCCACAGAACAGCGAATCCAGGAGATGTATAACGAAACCCTGAAGCGCGTCGGCCTCAGGGAAATCAAATCCCCCACCATCAAGGCTTGGACCACCGATTGGTTGGCTAGCAAGCGAAAGATCAGCAAGGCATCGAAGCTCGCCTACGAGCAAGCGATCCGGGAGTTCCTCACGTTTCTTGGGGTACGACAAAACGCCCCGATCGAGAGCATCACGGAACGCGACGTCGAGGGGTTTGTCGATCATCTCCTGAAGGAGGGGCGATCGGCCTCGACCGTCAACAAGCTGGTCCGGAAATACCTTTCCGGAGCATTCGAGAAAGCGAGAAAGCTCGGGAAAATCAAGTACAACCCTGTGGCCGCCACCGATCCGCTTCCGAGCGACTCGACTGTCAAGGACGTATTCAGCGCCGAGCAGGTGGCCCAACTGGCCAAGGCCGCCGAGGGCGACTGGCGCGGCGCCATCCTGCTAGCCTACGGGTCTGGAGCGCGCCTGCAGGACGTGTGTAACTTTCGCTGGGACGCGATCGATACCGAAAATGGGATTCTGACTTTCCGGGAACGGAAAACCAAAAAGCAAGCCGTCGTAGGCCTTCACCCGGATTTCGTTGACTGGCTTATTGGGCAGTTGGCGCCGGAGAAGTCCGATGCCTGTCTGTTTCCTTCTCTGGCGAACCGCAGCGGCGCCGGCAGCCACGGCCTGGGCGCCGAGTTTGACGCAATCATGCGCCGGGCCCGGATCGAGGGCAGGGTATTGAAGGAGCGCAACGGCAAGGGTCGCAAGGTGCGGAGCCTGACCTTTCACAGTTTTCGCCACACCGCAGCCTCCAGCGTCTTCAATTCTGAGGCCATCAAGGAAGTGCAGCGCCGGGTGACGAATCACGCGCGTGGCGGCGTACTGGACAAGTACACGCATGCGGATCTCGATTTGATCAGGCAGGCGGTCACGTTGATTCCGAGGTTGCCAAAAAATGAATGAGGAAGCGCAGCAAGGGCAGATCCCATCAGTGTTCCGACAGAAGTTCTCGGAATTCCTTTTCCGCAAGCCCGGGCTGAAGTGGAAGATTTGGTTTGCATTGAAGGTGCATCCCCGTTCCCCAATTGCTCAAGATATCTGCGAACAGCTTTTCCTGGAACCTCTTCAAGCGGGAGATTACAAACATTTTCGAAAGGTTGCCGAAGCTCTCGAGAACATGGATCGGACCGCGGAGCGGCCGCCTGGCGCTAAGGATCAAAAAAATGAGATGATCCACTACGCTTTCTGGTCGGCGCACTATTGGCTAGAGCATCCACCAGATGGCGGGTGGAAAACGCTGAAAGACCTAAGGAAGGATGTGAAGGAGCTGGCACTGAATAGGTGGGCGGCCGTGAAAATCTGGCGTTCGCACATGGGTCACCGTGACCTTTTAAAATTATCGCTTGAAAATAAACGGCAGATTCGGAATGAGCTTGGCAAGACTCCGAAGGGGAACGGGCCGCAAGGTACCAATTGGGGCCGAATCTGGAAAGATACCGGGCTTATGAGTCTGAAGGATATCTACCCTGATGCACGCCAGAGATCATTGACCGCCTCGACCGCTTCGCGCGTGAACCAAAAACCCCAGCGTTCGATCATGCGGCCCGCGGCCTCCGGCGTAGGACAGAACACCACCGGGGTATCGTAACGAATTTCGAAGGCGCATAGCGTTCCGAATACAGACTTGGGTTTGATGTTGGAGTGATATTGGCCCCGCAAGATTTCGTTTTCGGTTCCGACGATCAGTAGTCGCTTGAACCTCATCCCGCGGAGTCGGTGAAGTTCACGCTCGAAGCGCGATCGGTTCTCGCCCATGCAACAGCCAACGAAGTCCTGGACGGTTTTTCTCTCAACGGCGAAAGAGGTCTCGAGTCCAGCAACCGAATAATCGCCGGTTATCAGTGTTCCAGGTTGGGTCTTGAGCCGCGAAAATGGCAAAGGATCTTGCTCCCGTGTATCCACCACTATGGTGGGTTCAGCACCAGCGAGGTCACCAATCGATTTGAGCGCCGGCAGTTTGAACGCACTGCTGTTCAAGGCGGATTGATGGTCCATATCCTTCCCGTCTTGGTGCGGACCTCTGTGATCCTTCCCGGATATGCCTTGGCGAGGCGTCCAAGGTAGGTCCCACAGGCGGCCTGGAACGACAGCAACTGGGATGCTGCGCGCCTCACCTCGCTCCCGTCCTTAGTTAACTCGTGTTCCAATTCGGCCGCTGTGCCTTCGAACGAACCCGGCGCCAGAGAGCTGAATAGTGCGGTGTCGATCAGCTCGAGGAGCTTATGCTCCGGGGCCAGTGATCCAAGGGTTTCGAGGATGTCGGGGTGATGGTAGTGAATGATTCCGTACCGCTGAGAAACCGACTCCTCTGGGATCTGCCAGCATCGAAGGTGATACAAAAAGTGCGGTATTTGCGCCTTGAGCGCCGTCATGAAGAGTTCGCGCTGGTAGTCGGTCACCGTTGGCATCGGCATTGGATACTTTTTTGCTTTTAAAATGATCAGCTTATCCTCAAGAGATTCATCGATCGGCGGGAGCATCATTAAGTTTTCAGGCTCGTCATTGACGCTGATTGTCAGTCTCCAAAACGGAGGAAGACTGATCGCGGGGCGGTGTTTAGGGTGACAACTCTGGACAGTGTTGGCTGTGACCTCCTTAATCCGAGCACCGAAATTACGCCTGGCTCGGATATCGGTTGAGGCTTGCTCGTCCTCCATCATCAGGTGCTCGGCTCCAAACAGGTCGCCGTTAAAGTCCGATCCGCCTGACATGTAGCGATGAGGCTTAGCGCATCGGCCGCCGAGCATCACCGTGATCAGCTCTTGTAATAGCGACTTGCCGCAATCCTTCGGGCCCGCTAATACGAGTGCCTGTCCGACTCTGAAGTTGCGGCTGGATAGAGCCTCGAATGCAATCTTGATCCATCCGTAAAGGTATCTGAGCTGGCCCGGCCCAAACATGCGGACGATAATCGTTTCCAACATCTCCCAGTCTCCCGCCGCCGGCTCGATGATTTTTGGTGAATCTCGGACAAGAACACGATTGCCGCCTATCTCATAAACTCCGCGGTGATAACCAGCAAGGGAGCCGGCGTAATCGACGTCATTTGATCGCTGGATAGCGGTAAGAAGCGCATCGATCTGAGAAACGTT
>DASZGG010000329.1:0-4601 GCA_035939025.1 Chthoniobacterales bacterium
GCTTCGACTGTTAACGACTGGACATTGACGTTGGTCTGAATCAACGCAGACAGCTGCACCGGTAGAGGGCCGACTCTTGTTGGTTGAATTCCATTCTTGTCGACTAGGCACGGAACCTCGACGCAACAATCGGAAGGCAGGTTGTCAATAAGCAGATCGTTTTTCACATTCCCGTAAACGACCCGCGGAACGCCGGTTTCGAGGCTATGAATGATCGAGGAGCCATATTCGACGCTTCTTTCAATCGCCAAGGGTTCCTTCCCGCTCTCCAATCCATCGCGCAACGTGTTCCACTTTGCGATTTGTGATTCGCATCGACGAGGGTACTCATCGAGAGGAATATGGAACTTCTCAATGAGATCCGGACGATCGTGTTTGATGTACCATGGGACGTATTCCGCAAAGTGCTCGCTGGACTCGGTCACAAAATACCCAAGTCTGGCGAACATATCGTAGCGAACCCGATTCGTCTTTGGTACCCGACCTTCGGCGATCACCCTTCGAATTTGCGGGTAGAGATCTACGCCATCTCGTTCGAATTTAAGGTAGAACGCGACATGGTTAATTCCGGCGACCAGATAGTTGATCTCTTCAAGAGGTATACCGAGATCGATCGCAAGTTCGTTGGCGGTGTGTGGAACACTGTGGCAAAGCCCGATTGTTCGGACTCGCGTAGTTCTTGAGAGCGCCCAACAATTCATGGCCATCGGGTTTACATAATTGAGGTGGAGCACATTGGGACATAACCGCTCCATGTCACGACACATCCCGATCAGGATGGGCGCAGTCCTCAATGCGCGCATGATTCCACCGATTCCGAGAGTGTCCGCGATCGTTTGCCGCAACCCGAACCGTTTTGGAATTTCAAAATCAGTGACGGTACAAGGTCGGTATCCGCCGACCTGAATCATGTTGATGGCGTAGTTCGCTCCGTCCAGAGCTGTTTCCCGGTCAGTCGTTGCCTGGATCGCAGCCGGTACCCCGAGCGTTTCAGCAATTCGGCGAGCGACCCTTTCCGATGTCTTCAGCCGCTCGCGATCGATGTCGAACAGCCAGATCGCTGAATCGGCCAGCTCCGGAAATGAGAGGATGTCTCCCAAAAGATTCTTGGCAAATACGGTGCTCCCCGCACCGATGAAGGTGATTTTCCGTTTCGGTGTTTTCACTAAAGAAGTTGGTTTGGAGGCTCCGTGGCCATCCGCAATTAATGTTTAAACTCTGCTACCGCGTGTTCCTCGATCCGGTGGGCGACGGCATGATCATGAAACACCTGGCGGATGATCTCTTCAATCGGTTCCTCTTCCACGCTGAAGTCGTGCACTTCGCAGTTCGATAGAATCACGCGGCAGACCTCAGTAACTTTGTCTCGTTGGACTTTCAACTTTACTGAGGTCGCGGTCCGTTCGATCACTTCTCCTAGATCAAACGTACAGGAGGGCGCTTTAGCGAAGGTGAACTGCAGCAGTTTGTATCCGGCAAAATTCTCGATGATCTCAGCTAGTTCCCCATCGAAGAAAACCTGCCCGCGGTCTATGATGATCACTCGTCTGCAAAGCTCTTCGATGTCCTGCATGTAGTGACTCGTGAGCACAGTCGAGATCCGATTCTCTTCGCTATAAAACCGCAAAAAGTCGCGGACCTTCTTCTGGCTGATCACGTCCAAGCCAATCGTTGGCTCGTCAAGAAATAAGACTTTCGGGTCGTGTATCAGTGCGGCGATCAATTCCATCTTCATCCGCTCACCGAGACTGAGCTCGCGCACCATAACATTCAATTTGTCGCGCACGTCCAGCAGATCGACCAGTTCGTCTACCACTCGGTGGAATCTGTTGTGATCAATTTCGTAAATCGCTCGATTAAGCTCTAGTGATTCACGGGCAGGTAAATCCCACCACAGTGAATTTTTCTGGCCGAGCACGAGGCTGAACTGGCGCTTAAACGGCGCCTTTCGTTCCCACGGAGTATACCCCAGCACGCGAGCGCTTCCTGAAGTGGGAAACAGTAGGCCGGCCAGCATTTTGAGCACCGTTGTCTTGCCGGCTCCGTTCGGACCCAGGAAACCAACAAATTCGCCCTCCTCGATCCTGAAAGAGACATTTTTCGCGGCGTGAATTTCGTCGTACTGCCTCACGAAAAGGCCCTTTAGGGCACCGATTAGACCGTCCGCCTTCCTATAGGTGCGGTAGACCTTTGACAGGTTTTCGGCAGCGATTGCGGTACCCATTAGCCGAATAATCGGTTGGAAGCCTTCGCGATGCAAGGCGGGCGTGGCGCTTGGCTCCGCCGCGAACAACGGAATCCGGAGCTGAAAATTCCGGATGGGTCCCGTTAGGCCGCAGTCCTCGGATTCCTTTTCGGCACGATTTTCAAAAACGATCTGATTTTCTCGATTGCTGCTTCGGCCGTAATGCCGTGTTTTTTTCTTAGAACCGGGATCGTACCATGCTCGATGAATAGGTCTGGCCAGCCGATGCGAACGACCGGGGTCGTAATTCTGGCATCAGACAGGTGCTCCATCACGGCACAGCCGAATCCGTTGTGGAGCACGTGATCCTCGAACGTACAGATCACATCGACGAACCGTGCAAAGAATTCGAGTGTGCCCGTGTCCATCGGCTTGATCCAGCGCGGGTTGATCAGTGCCACCGAAACGCCTTCGGCTTCCAACAATTCCGCAGTTTCCTTTGCCAAAGCGAACATGTTACCCAGCCCAAAGAGTGCCACATCGCGTCCGTGCTGGAAGACTTCGGCTTTTCCGATCTCTAGCAGTTTAGGTTGTGGTTTCGGCTTAGCACCGGGCCCCGCGCCGCGCGGGTAGCGGATAGCGATCGGACCCTGTTGATAGTTCACCATCGTCCAGAGCATGTCGACAAACTCTTCCTCGTCCTTCGGTTGCATGTGCACCATGTTGGGTATGTGCCGGAGGTACCCGATGTCAAATAGACCATGATGCGTCGGACCGTCGTCGCCCGATAGGCCTGCTCGATCCATACAAAGGGCGACGTTCAGGTTCTGCAAGGCAATATCATGGATAAGCATGTCATAAGCTCGCTGCATGAACGTTGAATAGATCGTTAGGAACGGTTTAAACCCTTCCGTTGCAAGACCGCTCGCAAACAGGGCAGCATGTTCTTCTGCGATCCCAACGTCGAAATACTGTTTCGGATGCTTCGCGGCAAAATGGAATAGACCGGTGCCCGACGGCATCGCAGCGGTTATCGCCATGATCTTGTTGTTCTGATCCGCAAATTTTGCCAGCGTCTGACCGAATAGCTCGGAGTAAGTAGGAGTCGGCGCAGTTGCCGTTTCACCCGTCTCCAGCTTGAACTTTGCCAGGCCATGGAATTTGTCCGGTTTGGCGATTGCCGGAGCGTAACCTTTTCCTTTCTGGGTGATGATGTGAAGGAGCACCGGTTCGTTCTGCTTTTTCAAGAATTCAAAAGTCTGAATCAGCAAAGCAATATCGTGCCCATCGATCGGTCCGTAGTAGCGTAGACCAAGGTCCTCGAAGACCACGCTTGGCAGAACGAGATGCTTAACGCCCTCCTCCACCTTATGCGCCAGTTGCTGTGCGACTTTGCCGCCGATCATCTCCACGAACTTCGCAGCCTTTTCGTGCAAGTGGCTGTAGGTGTCGCTGGTAACCAACTTGTTCAAATAGTTCGCGATCGCTCCGACATTTTTCGCAATCGACCATTCATTGTCGTTCAGGACAACGATAAACCGCTTGGTGGTATCAGCTACATTGTTGAGCGCCTCATAACTGATACCGCAGGTGAATGCCGCGTCCCCGGCGACGACCACGACATTTTCTTTCCCGCCTCGACGATCCCGGGCGACAGCCATTCCTAATGCCGCAGAGAGCGCGGTTCCGGCGTGGCCGGCGCCGTAACAGTCGTGTTCGCTTTCGGTGCGAAGTAAGAATCCGTTCAGTCCCTGGTATTGCCGGATCGTATTGAACCGAGCTCGTCGCCCGGTCAAGAGTTTATGGACATACCCCTGGTGACTAACGTCAAAGACCAATTTATCCTTTGGCGTGTTAAAAACATAGTGCAACGCAATCGTCAGTTCGACCACGCCCAGGTTTGGTCCTAGATGACCACCTGTTTGCGAAAGCACCGTGATGAGTTCATCTCGAATCTCTTGCGCAAGCTGATGGAGGCTCTCTTCTTGCAGCCATTTCAGGTCTGAAGGCGAATTTATGGCATCCAATATCCGTCCTCCGGACGGCGCTTTAAAAGAGTCTAATTTCTTCATTGATGTTATTTGAGTCCTTGGACGAACCTTGAACGTTCGCAACACCTGGGGACTGCGGTCTTCCACTAGCGTTGCGGCTCAAGGTTTCAATTCGATTCTCCGCACTGGCAAGTCGCTGGCTGCACACACCAACAAGCCGGATTCCTTCCTCATAGCGCACAAGCAGCTCTTCCAGGGGCAATTTGGAGGATTCCATCTCTTGGACGATTTTCTCCAATTTTTCCATCGCCGCCTCGAAGGAGATTTCCGCTGTCATTGGCTCGCTTTTCGGCATGAGTAAGTTTCGCACAGTAAACGGAGGCAAAAAGAAAGCCAATAACTTTTGCTTTGGCGATTAGCTGCCA
>DASZGG010000330.1:0-9565 GCA_035939025.1 Chthoniobacterales bacterium
GTACTTGGTCATATCGCCCTGTTTCATCGCTTGATAAGCCGCTTCGAAGTCATTGATGTAGGCGTCATAACTTTGTAAATACTCGTTGGCAGGTTGGCTGCTCAACGTCGGTCTAGCGTCCGAAGTTGCCGCCGAAGGAGACGAGGCAGGAGAGGGCGTCGGCGCAGTTGTTGGCGGCGTTTCTGTCGGCATGCTGGCAGGCGTCGCAGACGGAGTGGTGGCAGGAGTTGGAGTGTTGGTCGGAGACGACAGTGGGGTTGCGCTTGATAGAGGTGTTGGAGAGCTTGCTGACTGGCCGCCGGACGGCTCTGCTGACTTCTGCTCACATGCGACGACGAGAAGGCTGGCCATGGCAAGGGGAAGGGTAAAAAGTGTTTTCACGCCAATAAATACCGACGCATGAGCGGTATTATTATTCAAGGCGAGAAGTGCGGGGCTGATTATTCGCGCAAAATGCACGACAGTGGGCCGCATCTGGTAGAGACGCGCTCCCGCGCGATCCGGGCTCGCTCACCCAATGAACATAGAAAAGGTTAACATCCGCCGGACTGTGTGCGGATTCTCAGGCAGAAGCGAAAAGGGCGTCTAGACGTACAACGCCGGATCGCGCGGGTCCCTACCGATGGCGGATCACGTCCCCTTACCGCGTGCGGGCCCGGATCACGCGGTAGCAATCTTTTAAACACCGCATCTACCTTGAAAGATCTGTCTGGCTGAGGATTCGGAAGCCCTCGCCGGCCAGGACTGACCAACCGCTCTCTTGATCATCCAGGTGGAGCGCCATGGCAGAGCGACCGTGTGGACGAATGAGGATCGGGTAACAGACCTGGATGTTGACCTCGGCCATCAGAAGACTCTGCAGCATCCGCTTCAAGTCAGTCGCAACTTCCTTCATCTCCACGACCAGGATTTCCGAAATGCTGTAGGCAATTTCATGGAGGTCGAAGATGCTTTCCACTGCATCGGGATCGCTGGCGATGATCCGAACAATTGCAGAATCGGTCGAATCCTGGGAGTTCAAAGCAAGAACATGGACCTCGTTTGCGTTGAGGAGTTTCACCACCTCCAGCAGCGCTCCGACCTTATTTTGCAGGAAGATCGAGAACTGTTTAACTGTAGGTCCTGAAGTCTTTTCCGTAACCTTAGGCACATCCGTTGGCATGAAGTTGGCCAGAAGATTTCATTTGTACGAGTAAATCAAGCAAAAGGTGGCAGGCTGGCCCTCCTCTAACGCCACTTTCACATAGTACAAACCGCTTGCATCCGGACTAAAACCAGCGGCAGCGCGGGTGCCCGATTGGTACGGAAGATAGCTGACGGGTTTTCCATTATCGTCGAATACCGATACTTTCAGTTTTTCCACCTTTTGCCCGGTCGACGCGGTGAACCAGTACGCGTTGCCGCTGTAGAGGTTCACGGCCACGACTTCGGGCTGATCCTTCGACACTTTTCCGAAAAAGTTGCCATCCCGGATTTTGAATCCGTCGTTTTGAAAGGCTCCGGCAAAGTCGATGACGTCACTGCGGGTCGCGACTTGCTCGTCTGTATCCGCGAGGCACCGGTAGGACATGACGAGGCAGAGAGCCAGCGCCGTTAAAATGAGGCGAATCATTCTGAAACTCCGATTTCTTTCGTTATTTTCGATGCTGCGATATTGAGATCTTTCACCTCATCAACCGTGGGAACGTGATCGGCCGAAAAAGAGACCATCTTTTGAATACTATCGAGATCTCGGCTTACCGTTTGAACCAGGGGATCTTTCTGAATTTTTTCGGGGAGCGCGGTTAGTTTGCCTTTGAGGTAGCTGACGAGCGCCGGTTGGCGCAATAATTTTGCGTCTTCAGGATTGTAGTTCTGGAGAACGAGGCCGGTAACCACCTCGGTTCCGCGAATCCAACCTCCAATACTCACCAGCGTGATTAAATCCGTATCGCGATTCTCCTCCAACGCCTTTTTCACTTCGTTCTGAGTGGCTTCCAATTCTTCGTTCAGTTGCTCCCACGCGTCATTTTCAGCGAACTGAGAAATGCTCTGACCTCTGGCAAGAACGCTTTGGGAAACGCTGAGTTTTTTCGCCAAGGCAAGGACGTCTTTGCCAACGTTTTTGACCTGTTGACCGTCATGCGCTTCGACTGCGATGTAACCGTCGGCGATGAGGGTGCCTAGATTCAGCGCCATTTGAGCGCGATCCGTGGATTTGATTGAGATTGGTGGTCGATACTCGGAGGTCCAGTTTGGTTTACCTCCTTTTTCGATTGCTTTAAAAAATTCGCCAGGTGTCGGGACGGTGAGAGCGTCGATCGAAACGGCGTTTTTCAGTTCATCGGCAGAAAGCGGGGAATCTAAGGCCGTCGGCTGCGCGGTAGATTGCTGATCAGCAAACGCCGAAACGGTCGAAGCCAACGCGATTACGCTCAATCCGAGCCATTTCCGCAAGAGGGGCATATGAAGGCAATTTATCAATTGGACATCCCGTGTCCAGTCTCGCCTCTCAGAACTGACCAAAGGCGGCAACAAATTTAACTTGTCGAAGTAGGGTTGTCCCTCGATGGTGGGTGCTCTCATGAAGGTGCACGTCATCGTGATGCCCAAACAGAGCGTTTTGGATCCGCAAGGGGTCGCCGTGCGGAATGCGTTGAAGGAAGTCGGGCTGGATACGGTCGAAAGCGTACGAGTTGGCAAGTTTCTTGAGCTGGAATTCAGAACCCCGCCCAGTGAAATGAAGCTGGAAGAGGTTTGCCGCGATCTTCTCTCGAATCCTGTTATCGAGGACTACACGATCCAATATCATTCAACGGCCGATTCATAGGAATGAAGATCGCGGTAATTCAATTTCCCGGTTCAAACTGCGACCAGGATTGTTTGCGCGCCTTAACGGATGGCCTCCACGTCCCGGCCGAATATCTATGGCACAAAGAGACTTCGGTGTTCGGTTTTGACGCGGTCGTATTGCCCGGCGGATTTTCATATGGGGACTATCTTCGGTGCGGGGCGATTGCCCGCTTTTCTCCGATCGTAAAGGCCATCGTGCGCGCCGCGAACGACGGAATGCCGGTGATCGGGATCTGCAATGGGTTCCAAATATTGTGTGAGGCTGGGTTGCTGCCGGGCGCGCTGATCCGGAATCAATCGCTTCACTTTGTCTGCCAACCGGTTTGGCTACGGGTAGAAACCGATGAGACTCCTTTCACGGCGAAACTGGACAAAGAGAGACTATTGCGGATGCCGGTGGCGCACGGAGAGGGCTCTTATTTTGTGGAACCAGCGACGCTTGCAAAGCTACAATCGAAAAGACAAGTTGTGTTTCGGTACGTCGACGAGTCAGGCAAAAGCACTCGGGAGTCGAATCCAAATGGGTCCATGCTGAACATCGCAGGTATCTGCAATGAAGCGCGAAACGTCGTCGGGATGATGCCGCATCCGGATCGTGCGTGGGATCGCAGGCTGGGCAGCGAAGATGGGAAATTGCTTTTCGAGTCGCTGGTCGGAAGCTTGGAATCTGCTGTCACCCTATAAATGGTTACTCAGCTTACGCCAGAGGTAGTCCGCGATCACGGTCTATCGGAAATGGAGTACGAACGGATCAGGGCCATTTTGGGCCGGGATCCGAATTTTACCGAGCTTGGCGTTTTCTCTGTGATGTGGAGCGAGCATTGTTCTTACAAAAACACGCGACTCGAACTTAGAAAATTTCCCACCACCGGACCGAAGATCCTGGTGCAGGCGGGAGAAGAAAACGCAGGCGTGGTAGATATTGGTGGTGGTTGGGCCGTTGCTTTCAAGATGGAAAGTCATAATCACCCTAGCGCGGTTGAACCGTTCCAGGGTGCGGCGACGGGGGTCGGAGGGATCATCCGCGATATCTTCACCATGGGCGCTCGTCCGGTGTTGCTCCTTGACTCTTTGCGGTTCGGTCCAATTCAAGGAAATACAGCCGCAGTGAAAAAGAACCGGCGACTGTTTGCGGGGGTGGTGGCCGGGATTTCACACTACGGAAACTGCGTCGGGATTCCTACGATTGGCGGAGAAGTGTACTTCGACGAATCGTATGAAGGGAATCCGCTGGTGAACGTCTTTTGCCTTGGGATTCTTCGTCATGAACAGATTGCTCGAGGCGCGGCAAAAGGGGTCGGAAACCCGGTATTCTATGTCGGATCAGAAACAGGGCGGGATGGCTTGGCCGGGGCTGCGTTTGCATCGCGGGATTTGACGGAGGAATCGAAGGAGGACCGACCAGCCGTTCAGGTTGGCGATCCATTCAAGGGCAAACTTCTGCTTGAAGCGTGCCTCGAACTCCTGGCCAGCGGTTGTGTTGCTGGAATTCAGGATATGGGGGCCGCGGGACTGACCTGCTCAACTTGTGAGACTGCGAGTCGCGGGGGCACAGGGGTGCAGATCGATTTAGCACTGGTACCCCAGCGGGAACCGGGTATGACGGCGTATGAAATTCTCCTGAGCGAATCCCAGGAACGGATGTTGATCATCGTTCAGCGAGGTCAGGAGGCGAAGGTGAAGGAGGTCTTTGAAAAATGGGATTTGCCGTATGCGCTCGTGGGCGAAGTCACCGACGACGGGATGATGCGGGTGTTGAATCATCGGCGGATGGAGGTGGAGATCCCGGCCGCCAAACTCGCCGATGACGCGCCGGTCTACGAGCGCGAGGCTATCGGATGCCAGGCCGCGCCGGAGTTGCGGATCGAAGATGTTCCAATGGTTGACCTACAAACCAGTTTAGTTCAGCTCTTAGCCCATCCGACGATCGCTTCGAAGAACTGGGTGTTCCGCCAGTACGATCATACCGTTCGAGCGGGAACAGTTGTCCCGCCAGGGTCTGACGCGGCCGTATTTTACGTCCGCGAAGCCGACAAGTATCTCGCTGCGACAACTGACTGCAACAGTCTTTATTGCAAACTGGATCCGCGGGAGGGAGCTCGTATTGCAGTTGCTGAAGCCGCCAGGAATCTGGTCTGTTCGGGTGCGACCCCCCTGGCGGTAACGGATAATCTGAACTTCGGGAACCCGTATCGTCCGGAAAACTTCTGGCAACTCCGCGAATCCGTCGAAGGTCTGGCTGAAGCCTGCCGTAGGTTTGGCACGCCTGTAACTGGTGGAAACGTCAGTTTGTATAATCAGAATCCGACCGGAGCAATCGATCCTACGCCCACGGTGGGGATGGTTGGCATCATCGATGAAGAACGCTGGATCACGCGGCAACATTTCCGCGACGAGGCTGACGTTATTTACTTGATCGGTCCCGTCGGCCGGGAAATGGGCGCCAGCCAATATCTTGCGATTGTCCATGGCCGAAAAGAGTGCTTGCCACCGCGACTGAGTTATGACTTGGAATTAGGGGTACAGGCTGTGGTGCTTGACTTAATTCAACGAGGGCTCGTCAAGAGTGCTCATGATTGTTCCGAAGGCGGCTTAGGAGTTGCCCTGGCCGAGTGCTGCATATCCGGCGAGCGAAGAATAGGTGCTTTGGCGCGGTTTGGTCACTGGCCGTACCGTCTTGACCAGATATTGTTCAACGAATCGCAATCGAGAGTGATCATTTCTGTCCGGCCGGAAGATGCCGGTGCGACGGAAGCGGTGTGTGCTGCTGCAGAAATACCTTTTGGTCGACTGGGAGAGGTTGGGGGATCGGACCTCGTCGTCTGCACGGAGCAACAAACGCTTCGGTGGGACGTAGCCCAACTTCATCAAGCGTGGTACTTTTCGATTGAGCGCGCCATGGAGTCCGGTTTTGAGTTTTGAGTTTTGAGATAATCACCTGAACAGTTCGCGGTCTGATCAAGCCAGTGAAACGTGAATAAATCGCAAAAGCCACAACACGAATGCGGCGTTTTCGCCATTTACGGTCATCCGGATTCTGCTCTTTTGACCTACTACGGATTATTTGCTTTGCAGCACCGCGGGCAAGAGAGCGCCGGGATGGTTACTGCCGAAGGGTCCAATAAGCCGTTTAACATTCACCGGGGTATGGGCCTGGTGGCACAAGTCTTTCAGGAGAAAGATTTACAACAGCTGCGGGTAGGCACCAGATCGATCGGTCACGTTCGGTATTCAACCAGCGGATCGAGCACTCTGAAAAATGCTCAACCGTTGGTTGTCGATTGCGCGCGGGGCCAGTTGGCCATTGCGCATAATGGAAACTTGGTGAACGCAGCGGTGTTGCGCGAGGAGTTGGAATCGAGCGGTTCGATTTTCCAAACGACGGTAGACAGTGAGATCATTCTGCACCTTCTAGCAAGACCCACTGGCCGGCAGAATGTGCTGAGCACCTTGCGGATGGTACAAGGCGCTTTCTCGTTCGTATTGATGGGGGAGCAAGAAATAATCGGGGTGAGAGATCCGTTTGGCTTTCGGCCACTGGTGTTGGGGAAACTGGATGATGCGTTTATCCTGGCCTCGGAGACCTGTGCCTTCGATCTTATCCACGCCGAATTCATTCGTGAGGTTGAGCCCGGAGAAGTAGTCATTATTAGCGACGACGGGATCAGGTCAGAATGGCCGTTTAAGGAAGAGCGCAAAGCCTTTTGCATGTTTGAGTACGTCTATTTTGCGCGTCCCGATAGCCTCATTAGCGATCGAAACGTGAGCAAGGTGCGCGTTGCCATGGGGCGTGAGCTCGCCAGATTGCATCCGGTTGATGCAGACATTGTCGTGCCTGTTCCGGATTCAGGGAACTATGCTGCGCTTGGTTTCAGTCACGAATTGCAGATTCCGTACGAACCTGCCTTTGTGCGAAACCACTACATCGGCCGCACATTTCTTCAGCCGACGCAGCTGATCCGCGATTTCAATGTCCGGGTGAAACTGAATCTCATCAAAGAATTAGTGACCGGGAAGCGGGTGGTGGTGGTGGATGATTCGGTCGTTCGCGGGACCACGGCGAGGGCGCGGGTAGTAAGTCTACGAGAAGCGGGTGCAGAGGAAGTCCATCTCCGGATCAGTTGCCCGCCGCACAAGTTTGCGTGCTACTATGGCATCGATTTTCCTGACCCGAAAAATCTTTTGGCAAACCAGTTTGCACCCGAGGAAATGAGCAAATATCTGGGTGTCGATTCGATCGGCTATTTGGATGTCGAAGGAATGGTTCGAGCGACGGGGTTGCCGATGAATGAATTCTGTCTGGCTTGTTTCAATGGCGATTATCCGGTCCCGACCGATCCCGAGCTGGATAAATTTATCATCGAAACTCGCAAGGCGCGTTCACGTTTGTTGAGCGAAACTGCATCGCATCCCGAGCTTTTTGCGGGATTGAAATGAGAAAAGTGGAGAAGAAGAAGGCGTACGCTGCCGCCGGCGTTGACATCGAGCTGGGAAACCGCGTCAAGAAGGGGCTCCAGGAAAGGGTGCGGACGACGTTTGGTCCGGAAGTCCTGGGGCGGATAGGCGGATTTGGCGGACTGTTTAAGGCGGATTTCAGCGGGATGAAAGAACCGGTTCTCGTCTCGAGTATCGATGGCGTCGGCACTAAGCTTAAGATAGCAATCGCGCTGGGCAAGCACGCATCGATCGCTCAGGACCTCGTGAACCACTGCATCGACGATATAGCGGCTACGGGTGCGCGCCCTTTGTTTTTTCTCGACTACATAGGATCTGAACGCCTTGACCCGTTTGTCTTCGATCAATTGATTTCCGGATTCACGAGAGCGTGTAAAGAGGGCGGATGCGCCTTGATTGGCGGGGAAACCGCGCAGCTTCGAGATCTGTACCACACCGGGGAGTACGATCTGGTTGGTTGCATAGTCGGTTTGGTTGACCGGACGGAGTTGCTGGATGGCAGTCGAATCGTGCCCTCGGACATCCTGATTGGCTTGCCGTCGAATGGCTTGCACACGAATGGATACTCTCTGGCGCGGAAAGTCTTGTTGAATAAGATGCAGCTTGATCTTCACCAAAAAGTTGGAGGCCTCGCAAGACCGCTCGGGGAGGAACTCCTTCGGATCCACAGGAATTATCAGCCTCTCATGGCCTTGGTCCCGCAAGGACGAATTAAGGGCGCCGCACATATCACCGGTGGCGGCCTGGTCGATAATTTGCCGCGTGCGCTCCCAGGCACTTGCGACGCTCTTGTCGACACATCTTCGTGGAAGGTCCCGCCGATATTCCGGCTGATCCAGCGGGGCGGCGGAATTTCGACTGAGGAGATGTACGAGGTTTTCAACATGGGAATCGGGATGGTCCTCGTGGTCTCGAAGCTGCATGCGTCCGAAGTCCTGTCACTCACCAAGGGAAAGGTGATTGGACAAATCACTCCAGGTTCTGGCAGAGTACTGCTCGACTAAGATGTGGAGACAGCTATTGGCTCGAGGGCGCAAAATTTGGGGGGTGAGCCTCGGTGCGGGGCTTTTGGGAGCGGTTGTCTTGGCGCTGCGGTATGCACTGCGACCAAGTGCGAAGCCAAAACTTCCAGACGCGATCTCGCCCGCGATTTTTGCTACCCGTATCTTTTATTCGAGTCGCGGTCAACTGGTCTATCACGAGTCAGGTCAGGGGGGCCCTCTGGTCTTTCTCCACGGCGTTTACGTGGGTGCGTCTTCCTATGAATGGTCAAAGGTGTATCCGCATTTCGCGGAGACCCATCAGGTGCTGGCGGTGGATCTCCTCGGATTTGGAGAATCGGAGCGCCCGGAGGCCGCATTGTCTGCTGTCGATCATGTCCGGATCTTGGCTGAGTTACTCCGAGCGAAGTGTGGCGGAGAACGAGCTGCGATTGTTGCCAGCGGCCTCAGTGCCGGGTTCGCTACAATTCTGGCCGCACAGCACCCTGATCTAATCCACCGACTAATCCTCTTGATGCCGACAGGCGGGGTGGACTCCGGGTTGCGGCGTCTAGCGAAGCACTATGGCCTGTTGTTCTCCAGGATCCCAGTTATCAACAGGTTGTATTATCGGCGTTACCTCTCCACGCGGATCCAGATTCGCGCATGGTTGAAGCGTTTCGGATTTGCGGACCCGGAGAAAATTAGCGATGAGGTGATCGAAGTGCTAACGAACTGCGCCCAGCAATTCGGAGCTGAACGAGCAATTCTTCAGTGGATGTCGCGGCGATTTAACCTCGAACTGGAAAAGCGCTTGGGCGAGTTGTCTCAACCGGTGACGCTGGTCTGGGGCGACAGGGTGGTGTATCCTCCGCTGGAGTGGGCTTACCGGCTGCAGCCCGTTGCGAAGCAATGTAGCTTGATCGTTCTGAAGAACACGGGATTTCTTGCGCCGCTGGAATCACCGGTAGCGGTGGCTGAGGCGCTCGCCAAGGAACTGGATCCGACGATTCGGATTTATAAGGCGGGGTAGGGGGTAGTGGCTGGTGGCTGGTGGCTGGTAGGGACGCGCTCCCGCGCGATCCGCGGCTGCACGTCCGATGATCGAGTCGGGTGCAAGCGCCTCCGATGGTCGATGCGCTCCGGCGCGTCCAGCGCTGCATGTTTCGACGCGTCTTTGCCGTTTCTGCCATGCGCGCTCGCGAGTGCCGATTGGATTCGGCCCTTTCCATTATTGCGCCTTCTGTGAACGTGCTGCGCCGGACGCGCCGGAAACCATCGACGATCAGAGGCGCTGC